>PMJN01000429.1 GCA_003157445.1 Micrococcales bacterium | reverse complement strand
GTCGCGAAGTCCTCTTTGGCAACCTCGATGGCCTTTTCCATCTTTTCCTCGGCCTCGAGCATGGTTTCGTCTATCATCAGGACTCCTCATCCGCGGTAACGAGCGTGCCGATCTTCTCACCCCGGATGGCCCTGGCGATGTTGCCATTGCCTTCCATCCCGAAGACGATCATCGGCAGTTTGTTCTCGGAGCACAATGCGAACGCAGCAGCGTCGACCACTCGAAGGCCCTTAAGTAGTGCCTCTTCGTAGGAGACGCGTTCTAACTTGATTGCGGTGGGATCCGCTCTCGGGTCAGTGCTGTAGACCCCGTCCACCCCATTCTTGCTCATCAGCACGACCTCACACTGGATCTCCAAGGCCCGTTGAGCGGCCACAGTGTCCGTGGAGAAGAATGGCAGGCCGAAGCCGGCACCGAAGATAACGACCCGGCCCTTCTCTAGGTGCCGAATCGCACGAAGTGGGATGTAAGGCTCGGCGATCTGACCCATGGTGATCGCGGTCTGAACGCGGGTTGCCACGCCTGCGCTCTCCAAGAAGTCCTGCAATGCAAGGCAGTTCATGACGATGCCGAGCATCCCCATGTAGTCCGCGCGGGCGCGGTCCATCCCACGGCGCTGGAGCTCGGCCCCACGGAAGAAGTTACCACCACCCATGACTACTGCCACCTGAACACCGGCACCGGCAGCTTCGGCGATCTGNNGCCTCACCGGAGAGCTTGAGCAGCACCCGCTTGTATGTCGGGTGTACGGCTTCGGTGGTCATGGGGCCTCCCTGGGCAAAACAAGATCGTTTGTGGCGAGTCTTCCACAAAGCCCACTAGGAACGGATCGCCCTACCAGCCTGCGACAGCATAGCGATCGCTCTAGCCCGACATTCTCCCGGCCGTAAGCGGCCGGGAGTCCTACCGTGCCGCTCACGCGGCGCCTCGGCGGGTTCTGCCTCTGACCGAGACGGCCCGATGGTCGTACCGGAGCGCCTTATCTTCCAGCAGCGCACCAGAATCGCCCAGCCGGCCTCGTTCACCGTCCTTGCCCGCGTGGGTCAAGGCATTTCCTAGCAGGCAACCGCAGCCGCTGGCGGCACTGTCAATACCGGCCATCCGCTCTCCCACAGGGCGACGGCTGTGCTGTGAGCAGCTCAGGGGCCGCGCGCTTGTTGACGTGGGCCAGGCAGCAGCGCCAGCCAACCCTCGCTCCCCCAGTCCTGCAGGGCTCGCGCCACGTGGCCAGCCGCTTGCGATCTGACCTCGCAAACGTGGCCCGATCCGATAAGGGATCATCGGACTCCCAGAGTGGAAACCCGGTCGTTCAGGTCCAACAAATGGCGGCCGCAGTCGCGTGAGTCGACCGGGTGCGCCGGCACTTTCAGGAGCAGAGCTGCGAACCCGCCAGGCAAACTAGTCCCGGTGACTCTGCCGAGGTCAAGGCAAAAAGAGGCAACAACGGTCCGACCCAGCGCTTGGGTTCCACCCTCGACCGCCACCATCAGACAACCGCGGAGCCGCTGTCTCACACTCGGCGCAGCGTGGTCGGCCACGACCATGTCGACCACGTCCGCGTCACGACGCCATCGATGAGCGGTGTGCGGTGTGCGCGTCAACAAGTTCGTGGAGCCGGTGTCCGAGCGCACCCGCAGCCTGAGCGAATGGGCCAATCGAGGTTTCGACGTGGACCAGGACATCGATGTCCTGGGTCGGACGCACCGCATCCAAGTACTGTCGCACAGGATGTGCCTGCACCATGAGCTCGCCAATCAGCGTCCGGTGCTGGCAGGGCAGTAGACGCTCACGCTCTGCGACGTTAGGCGACGCGCGAGCCTGTTCCGGCACGCCGGCCGTGGATCATCAATGCGTACATCCGGACCGGCGGGTCAGGCCAAGACGCCTGCACCTGAAGAAGAAGGCTCGCACCACCTCAGGGCGCTCAGCGACGGTCAGGACCCAACACGGAAGCGAACGAAAGCCTTGGCGGTGGCGCCGGACTCCTCAAGCACCTTGGCCACCGTCTTCTTGGGGTCCTTGGCGAACGGCTGCTCAAGCAGGACGTTCTCCTTGAAGAAGCCATTGACCCGGCCCTCGATGATCTTGGACATAGCCGCCTCTGGCTTGCCTTCCTCCTTGGCCGTCGCCTCGGCAACACGCCGCTCGTTCGCAACGGTGTCGGCGTCGATCTGGTCACGGGAAAGAACCGACGGGCTGAACGCCGCGCAATGCATAGCGATGTCACGAGCCGTGACCTCGTCCCCACCATCGGTGGCCACCAGGACACCGATCTGGGCCGGGAGGTCAGGGCTGGTCTTATGCAGATAAGACACCACGTGACCAGCCTCAAGGCGCGCCACCCGACGAACCTCGATCTTCTCGCCGATGGTCGCGTTAGCTTCGTCCAGCATCGCCTTGACCGTCAAGCCGTCCATGTCGCTGGCCAGCAGCTCATCCACGCTGGACGCGCCGACGGTGACTGCTTGGCCCAGAACCCGGTCCGCCAGGGCGATGAACTTCTCACTCTTGGCCACAAAGTCAGTCTCACAATTGACCTCCACTAAGGTGCCAAAACCATTGCCGGCCTTGGCCGCCACTAGACCGTTGGTGGCCGAACGGCCTTCACGCTTGGTCACGCCCTTCAGACCCTTGACGCGCAAGATCTCGGTCGCCTTGCTGTGGTCACCGTCTGCTTCGTCGAGGGCCCTCTTGACGTCCATCATGCCGGCGCCCGTCGACTCGCGAAGCGCCTTGATGTCAGCAGAGGAGTAGTTCGCCATCGTTATCGCTCTCTTTCGTAAGTACGCGCCGGGTGCGATCAACGTGTGATCGGACCCGGCGCACTGACTCGTTCAGGGGTTCAGCAAAAGTACTTAGNNTCGCAGCCTCAGCGTGAGTCTCAGCTACAGCAGCTTCGCTCGCAGCCTCAACTACAGCAGCTTCGCTCGCAGCCTCAGCTACAGCAGCTTCGCTCGCAGCCTCAGCAGGCGCTTCAGCGCCAGCCTCAGGTGCAGCAGCGTGCTCGGGTGCAGTAGCGACCTTTGCGGCATCGCCAGCAAGCAGCTCGCGCTCCCACTCAGCCATCGGCTCGTCAACGGCCACGACGCCGTCCTCGCCAGCGTCAGTGCCGCCGCCACGCGCTGCGGCACGAGCCATCAGGCCCTCGGCAACGGCATCGGCCACAACACGGGTGAGCAGGGTTACGGAGCGGATGGCGTCGTCGTTGCCCGGAATCTTGAAGTCGACCTCGTCAGGATCACAGTTGGTGTCCAGGATCGCGATGACCGGGAGCTTGAGCTTGCGCGCCTCCGTGACGGCGAGGTGCTCCTTCTTGGTGTCGACGATCCACACGGCCGAGGGAATCTTGGACATGTCCCGGATGCCGCCGAGGGTCTTCTCAAGCTTGATCTTCTCGCGCTTCATCACGAGGAGCTCTTTCTTGGTCCGCCCAGAACCCGCTACATCGGTGAAGTCGACCTCTTCGAGTTCCTTCAACCGGGACAGCCGCTTGCTGACTGTCTGAAAGTTGGTGAGCATTCCACCAAGCCAGCGGTAGGTCACAAAGGGCATGCCAACCCGAGTCGCCTGCTCGGCGATCGGCTCCTGTGCCTGCTTCTTGGTGCCGACGAACAAGATGGTGCCGCCGTGCGCGACGGTCTCCTTGATGAACTCGTACGCGTCGTTGATATAGGTCAGCGACTGCTGCAGGTCAATGATGTAGATGCCATTGCGCTCGGTCATGATGAAGCGCTTCATCTTGGGGTTCCATCGACGAGTCTGGTGCCCGAAGTGGACGCCGCTCTCGAGGAGCTGACGCATAGTGACGACGGCCATGCCGTGGTCTCGCTTTCGTTCGTTCCAGTTATCCACAAGGCCGGCAGGATTGCCATCCTCGTGCCTGGCGTCTGCGAGCGCACCCCGCCCGAAGAACTCGGGACTGCGGTGGTGCGCACCCGTCTTACGACGGTGAGTAGACGCGCGAATTCCACCGATCTGCGCGAAGGCAAACCTGTGGTGTGCTTATGATACGGCTAGCCTGCCGGACATGGGAAATCCACTTGTTACCCGAATGCTGGGCTTTGGTACCACGATCTTCTCCGAGATGAGCGAGCTTGCGCTGAGCACCGGCGCGATCAACCTCGGGCAGGGATTCCCGGACACCGACGGACCGCGCGAGATGCTCGACGCGGCCATCGATGCGATCAACTCAGGGCGCAACCAGTATCCCCCCGGCGCTGGTGTGCCCGAGCTTCGACTGGCCATCGCAGAACACCAGAGGCGGTTCTACGGATTGTCCGTCGACCCCGACCATGAGGTCCTGGTCACTGCGGGCGCCACAGAGGCTATCGCCGCTGTGATTCTGGCCCTGTGTGAGCCCGGCGACGAAGTTGTGACCTTTGAACCGTATTACGACTGCTACGCCGCCACGATCGCCCTGGCGGGCGGAATTAGGCGTACCTCCGTCTTGCGGTTTCCTGACTTCGCCGTCGACGAGGCCTCCCTGCGGGCCGCGTTCTCCTCGCGAACCCGCCTAGTCCTTCTGAACTCTCCACACAATCCCACCGGCAAGGTGTTCAGCCGGGCCGAACTTGACCTGATCTGCTCGCTCGCCCGGCAGTACGACGCGTGGGTGGTCTCCGACGAGGTGTACGAGCACCTGGTGTTCGACGGCTCTACGCATATACCAGTGGCGTCCCTGCCCGCTATGGCTGAGCGAACCATCACCATCTCATCGGCGGGCAAGACGTTCTCAGCTACCGGTTGGAAGGTGGGATGGCTGCATGGTCCGCCCGAAGCCGTCGCCGCGGCTCGCACGGTCAAGCAGTTCCTGACCTACGTGGCCAGCGGGCCCTTTCAGCCGGCGGTAGCCGTGGCGCTGGGCCTAGGCGACGACACCTACCGCGAGGCGGCGTCCTGTCTGCAAGCCAAGCGCGACCTGCTGTGTGAAGGACTCACCGCTGCCGGACTGGAGGTCTCGCGCCCGGCGGCCACCTACTTCGTGATCACCGATGCTGCGCCCCTTGGGGTCATCGAGGCGCTGGACTTCTGCCGGCAGATGCCGGCGCTGTGCGGAGTAGTCGGGGTGCCGGTGTCCGTCTTCTGCGATGACAAGGACGCAGCGCGGACCCTGGTGCGCTTTGCGTTTTGCAAACACCCCACGGTTCTGAACGAGGCGGTCGCCCGACTCGCCGCGCTAGCAGCGCGCTGAACCGCCGTCCACGGATGTGTCGACCTTTCTTCCCGTGAGCTATTTGACCAACCAGTGCTCAGCGCCGACGTCCAAGTCGTGGCCACCTGGGAGGCGATCACCGCCAGGTGTAATTCCCGATGGGCATCCCGGTGGGCTGCGCACCCGTGATGAAGCGGTCCTGCATCGGGCGCCGGATCGGCATTGCCTCACCCAGCGCGCCTGAAGACCCTTCGCTGGCCACGGCGTGAGTCACACCAACTGAAAGTCCACTGGTCCTCCCAGCGCTGCACTGAAGTGGCGCACAGTGTATCGGAGTCCGCCACAGGTCAGGCCCGCGGGTGTGCCTGCTGGTAAGACTGCTTCAGTCGCTCGACCGAGACGTGCGTATAGATCTGCGTGGTGGCCAGGCTTGCGTGACCCAGCAACTCCTGGACCGCCCTGAGGTCTGCACCGCCCTCGAGCAGGTGAGTAGCAGCGCTGTGCCTCAGACCGTGCGGCCCTATGTCTGGGGCGTCTGGCACATGCTGCAGCACCTGATGAACAGCCGTACGAACCTGCCGCGGGTCAACCCGACCACCTCGTCGGCCAAGGAACAGTGCCGGACCACTTGCGCCGGTGACCACCTGACCCCGACCGAACTGCAACCATCCCTGTATCGCAGTGGCCGCAGGCAGGCCGAACGGGACCATCCTCTGCTTGGCTCCCTTACCCATGACACGGACGAGGTTGGAGCCGAAATCGAGGTCGTCGATGTCCAGGCCCACCAGCTCACCGACCCGAATCCCACTGGCATACAACAGCTCCAACATCGCTCGGTCTCGCAGATGCACCGGATCCTGGTCGTCGGCGGCAACCGCGGCCACATCCAGCACGGCACTGATCTGATCCTGTTTGAGCACCCCGGGCAGGTACTTCACCAACTTGGGCGCTACCAGGCGCAGCGACGGGTCAGCCTCGATCACCCCGATCCGAGTCGCCCATCGCAGAAACGCCCGGACCGAAGCCACCCTGCGAGCAAGAGTCGAGCGAGCAGCCCCGTTCTCCGACTGAGCGGCCAGCCAAGACCGCAGATCCGAAAGCGTCACGTCGGACAGGTTGGTGATCCCACGGTCGCGCTCATAGGAGATCAGACTCCGCACGTCACCGGCGTACGCCCGTTGAGTGTGTTCAGACAGGCCCCGCTCGGCGCCAAGATGTCGAGCGAAGGCACTGACGGGGTCAACGGCTTCTGGGTGCACGACCTTACGCTGACAAAGCCAGGCGCGATCAGCAAGGACATCGATGTCGGGGCTCATCGTGTCTTGCCTTTCACCCAGCAACAACTTCAGCGGGTTCGCACTGCGTGCCCAGGGGTGGGCGGCCAAGTGGTCGACCGGGATTCATTGCCGCGGGCTCCGACACCGCAACCGCCTTCATCGCCACAGGTGCCCCGTTCCCCGACGCGCTAGGCGGCTCGGCCGCCGCCGGGCGACTCAGCGGTGCACTCCCGTTCACCGCAGGCTCAGCACTACCAGATACCACTGCCTCAGCACTCACGTCCGACCGGCCAGCCAAGGTGGTCTTCCTGGGCGGCAAGTCCGTCATCCGTGCCGCAGTCATCTCAGCGGTACAGACCCTGCTCCGGGGCGCCACCGTGCAGCGGTGGTCTGGGGCCGACCGCTACGCGCGACAGCCGCACCAATCTCAGCCCAGACCTACCCACAGGTTGCCACCACCGCGTACCTCGCCTCCGGTGCCAACTACCCTGATGCCCTGGCCGGCGCACCGTGGCGGCCCATGCCGGCGCACCGTCGCTCCTTACCCAAAAGGACTGCGTGCCGGCCTCGGCCATCCAGGAGATAACTCGCCTTGGTGCCACCGAGATTGTTGTACTCGGCGGCACGAGTGCCGTCAGCGATGCAGCAGCGAACCTGACGCCCTGCGCCGGATAGGCGAGCTACGAACTCAGCCTCCCTTCGACTCCGCCAGGGCGTTGTTCACTGCCTCTGGGGGTGTCCAAGGGTAGTGGCTGTCGGACCAGTCCCCCAGACGAGCGGCGGCACCCGAAGCCTCGACATTCACGACGGAGTCGCGGAGAGCATTTCGAAGTCAAAGCCTCACCGCTCACCACGCAAGCGAGGACTTCTCAGAACGTGCCATCACTAGACCCGCGCCACAATCTTGCGTCTTGCGGGTGCCATGTGACCTCGGAGATAGGGGTGACGAACGGGGGCTGTGGGGCGCGGTGATCTCTGGCCAACTGGCAGCGCCACGCTCTGCACCAAGCCCGGCTCGGGGCACTGGCGTGAACCGTCGACCAAGGGCGGAAGGCCGGTCGCTATGGTGCTGGCATGAGCATGGGTGACGCGGTGAGTGAACCCCTGGTGCATATCAGGAATTTTCGGATGGACTTCGGGGATCAGACCGTTATCCATGACCTGTCATTCGACGTGCACGCGGGGGAAACCTTCGGGTTCCTGGGCAGCAACGGCTCCGGTAAGACCACCACGCTGCGGGCACTGCTGGGGATCTATCAACCCACCTCCGGGACTATGCACATCGGCGGAAGGGCCTTCGAACCTCGCGACGGAGCCCGGCTCGGCTACCTGCCTGAAGAACGGGGACTCTACAAGAAAGAGTCCGTGCTCGACGTCATGGTGTACTTCGGAATACTCAAGGGCTTAAGCCGACAAGAAGCCGCCAAGAGGTCACGTGCCTTCTTGGAACGGGTGTCCCTGGCGGACAAGGCGACTGTCCGGGTGGACAAGCTGTCCGGCGGGCAGCAGCAGAAGGTCCAGCTTGGCGTGACCATCCTGAACGACCCAGAGCTGCTGATCCTGGACGAACCAACCCAAGGCTTCGACCCTGTCAACCGGCGCCTGCTCATGGACATCATCGAAGACCAAAAACGTGCCGGCGCGACCGTCATCATGGTCACCCACCAGATGGAGGAGGTAGAACGTCTGTGCGACCGAGTCATCCTCCTCAAGGACGGCGTCGCCGAAGCCTACGGAACCATCGAAGACGTCCAAGACCTATACGGGGGAACCATCGTCGAAGTCCATCACTCCGGGCCACTTCCGGCCTCGACCCTCTATGACATCACCGTGACCAGGCGCGACTATGCAGAGCTGAGGCCGCGCGCAGGGACGGACGAAGCCGATATCCTGCGCGATCTTGTCCGTGCCGGGGTGATGGTGCGTGGCTTCACCACCGCAAGAACCTCCCTGGAGGAGATCTTCATCAAGATCTATGGCGAGCAGAACGAACCGGCAGGAGTCTGAGTCCGTGGCCGCGCACAATCTGAATACCGTCATTGGCTTTGAGTTCATCCGCACCGTGAAGAAGAAACGCTTCTGGATCACGACGCTGGCCATCCCTGTCGTCTTCGCCGTTGTCTTGGGCCTGTCCTTCATCAGTGGCCAGAGCAGCCGTGCTACCGCTGACACCCAGAAGTACGCGCAAGTGACCTTCCAATACACCGATGCCTCGGGTCTGGTTACGGATGCAGGGGCTAGTGCGTTCGGTGGAACCAGGACGAACGACGGTGCCGTGGCAATCGCTGCCGTGCGGGCCGGAACGCTGGCTGCGTACTTCGCCTTCCCTGCCAATGTGGCGACCCAACCCGTTCGTGTGTACGGGACAGACAAGGGAATCTTCGCCAACGGCACCTACGAAGCCGTCGCCCGAGCGATCCTCGTCTCGGCAGCACGGCAGAAGGTCAGCTCACCCCAGCTCATGGCGGTGACGCAGGGCAACGTCACGATCACGTCCCAGACATTCAAGGGCGGGCAGATCTCCGGGGGCATCGGAGAGGTGATCCCTCCTTTGCTGTTCCTGGCGATCTTCTACCTCAGCATCCTCATGTTGGGCAACCAGATGCTCAGCAGCACTCTGGAAGAAAAGGAAAACAGGGTCACTGAGATGATCCTGACCACCTTGAACCCGACCACGCTGATCATCGGGAAGATCATCGCGCTGTTCATGGTCGGTCTTGTGCAGATGGTGACCTTCGCCTTGCCCGTCATCATCGGATACCTGTTCTTCCGCGCCAACCTGAACCTTCCCAGCGTCGACCTGTCCCACCTGAGCCTCGTACCCGGACCCATGATCATCGGCGCGCTGCTGCTGATGGGGGGCTTCATCTTGTTCACCGGCACGCTGGTCGCTATTGGCGCCGTGGTCCCCACAGTCAAGGAAGCCGGAACCGCCTTCGCACCCCTGGTGATCATGCTCTTCCTCCCCGTCTACGCCGTGTCTCTGATCGTGAGCGACCCGAATGCGCTCATCGTGCAGGTATTCACGTACTTCCCGTTCACGGCACCCGTCACCGCCATGCTCCGCAACGGCTTCGGATCCCTTAACGACCTTCAATCGGCCATCGTGATCACCGAGCTCTTCATCTTCGGGCTGATTGCCCTTCGACTGGCCGTTCACCTGTTCCGCTACGGATCCCTGGAATACTCCAAGAAACTGTCCATCACAAACACGTTCCGTCGACGCAAACGCGCTGAGCCCGCCGCAGTCTCAGACCGGGCGAGCTAGGACAGATACCCTGATCCCTGCCGGCCAAATACTCAACCGTCTGGCGAACTGACACGAACGCTGCCATCAGATTCCGGACGTGGCACCCCTAACGTGAAGACACCGCTCGCACCTGCGTCCTAGGCTGTGAGGTGGCGGGTCCGGGAAGTGGCTTATCCCAAGAGCCGATGTCCGGGGTTAGGTCGGTCACGCTGGATTTGCGAGTCGTCCCCGAGTGCCCTCCCGGGCCCGTCGCTTCTCTACGTTCGGGTCGGCGAGAGTCTGTCCGCCTCACCGTCGCGATTGATATCGTCGGGGCTCAGTTGAAGTTCGAGGCAGGCAAAAGTTTGACATGCTTCGCGGCCCGTCAGAGGGTGTAAGGGTTGCGAAGGACCCCACCAGACAGGAGCAACCGTGCTTACTTTGACAAACCACGCCCAGGACGCCGTTCGCACCCTGACGCAGGATCCCCAAGCCCCCGAGCGCGCCGGACTGCGCATCGCGGCCGGCAATCAGGGCCTCGAGCTCATGCTCGTGGCCGAGCCAGCGCCCGGCGACGCCCTTATCGATGACGACGGTGCCCGCGTGTTCCTCGAGTCACAGGCCGCGAACCTACTAGATGAGCGGACCTTGGACGCCAAGATCGAGGGCGACAAGGTCAACTTCTTCCTAGCCTCGCCCGAAGAGATGTCTTAGCCCGAGGCAAGGCCATCTGAGGCCCAGACACCGAAAGTCGCTCCTACCCAATTGCCGCCCTAAGTCAGCAGGCCCATTGAGTTCCAACGAGCCCCAAGGGTTACAGAAGAGCGGAGTTGCAGAAGAGAACCTACATCTGGCCGTCACCGTTGCTCACGTGGAGGCACCTTCGTCTTACTGGGTGTGTCCATACTGGGCGCGATCGCCCCATAGGGTCATGTGCTCACCGTGCGGAGCATGTCCTGCCTCAGCGACTTGACCGATGAGCAGTGCGCGCTACTGGACCCGGTCTTCAACGCGCCTGGCAAGCGCGGGCGCAAGCACTCTCCAGACCTGCGCACCGTGGTGGACGCGATCGCTGTACATCGCACGTAGCGGTTGCCAGTAGCACGGCCTGCCGGAGTCGCTCGGGCCATGGACCCGGGTCTGGTCGCAGTTCCGTCTTTTGTCCCGCAACCGCACCTGGGCCCACGTCCTGACGGTCCTGCACGCAGCGCAGCGCAATGCTAACGGTCGAGCCGAGTCGAAGCCATCGATGGTGGTCATCGACACCCACCGCCCGCGGCGCGTCCGATGACGGCTTCACCTTCCACGACCGCGGAGGCCCCTACGGCCGAACGAAGGGCGCGAAGCGCGCCGTGGCCGTCGATGTCACCGGGCTCCCGCTCGGGGCTCATGTCGTGACGGCCTCTGCCCACGAGAACCACGCCAGCGAGCGGATGCTTAAGTTCCTAACCCAACAGGGAGTCACCCAGCGACTGGAACTGCTCCTATTGGACCGTGCCGTCATCGCTGCAGCCGCCATCTGGCTGGGACGACAAGCAACCCGTGTTCCGCCCCATCCAGCACGCACGGCCAGTCGAGGTCGCACGGCCGCCTTGGCCGCGCTCACCGCTCGCCAAGTCGTTCGAGAACACCACAACATCGTCAACAGGGTGGCTCCAGGGCGCCTGCATCGCGACGATCCTGATCACCGGCCCGCGATGCTGGCCGGTGGGTGACTCAGGCCACGGCCGAGATCAGGTGTGGCCTGCCACCTGGTGGGGTGTAGTCGTCCAGCCACCGGTGGAAGGTGGGCGCGTCCAGCGGGCGAGAGATGAGGTACCCCTGACCGACCTGGCAGCCCAGGGCCGTCACCGCGTCCAGCTGTGCCTTGGTCTCAACGCCCTCGGCCACCACCCTCATGTTCAGGTTTTCCCCCAACGTGATGATGGAGCGGAACAGCGCCGAGTCGCTGTCAGAACCGGCGCCCCCAGTCAGGGTGCTGACGAACGACTGGTCGATCTTCAGTTCGTGCACCGGCAACCGCTGCAGGTAGGACAGGCTCGAGTAGCCGGTGCCGAAGTCGTCCAGGCTCAGGCACACGCCCAGGCACGAGAACCGGGACAATGCGGCGATGGCCTCCTCCGGGTTCTGCATCACGGAGCTTTCGGTGATCTCCAGGATCAGCCACTCGGGCCGGGCGCCGGCGGCTGCGATGGCCTCGCCGATGTGTCGGATGACCGTGGCGTTGGAAAGGTTGCGCGCCGAAAGGTTCACCGCGACCGTGACAGCGTGACCCCGCCGGTGCCACGCGACACACTCGGCCAGGGCGGCGGTGACCAGGTGCATCGTGAGCTGGTCGATCAGGCCGGTGGCCTCCGCCAGGGGGATGAAACGGTCCGGAGCCAGGGTGCCCAGGCCCGGGTGGTGCCACCGGACCAGGGCCTCGCAGCTGACCACCGCACCGGTGGCCAGGTCGACCTTGGGCTGGTAATGAAGTTCGAACTGCTGGGGCGACCGATCCAGGGCCATCCGCAGGTCGGCCACCAGGGCCAGACGCTCGGCGCGGCCGGCGTCCATGGACATCTCGTAGACGGCCACCGGCTCGTTGCGCGACTTGGCCACGTACATGGCCGTGTCGGCACAGCGCAGCAGGTTGGTAGGGGCAACGGTCGCCGAACGGGCTATGCCGATGCTGACCTGCGGGGTCAGCAGGGCCTCCGCGAACCAGACCGGCTCCAGGATGCGCTCCGCCGCGCGCTGGGCCAAGGTGGCGGGCCCTGGGTCGTCACCTCGGAGCAGGACGGCGAACTCGTCGCCGCCCAGGCGNNACGGCGAACTCGTCGCCGCCCAGCCGGGCCACCACTGCGTCGGCGGGCAGGCATTCGCGAAGCCGCTGGGCTACGACGATGAGCAGCTGGTCGCCGACATCGTGGCCTAGCACGTCGTTGACCTCCTTGAACTTGTCCAGGTCCAGCAGCAGCGCCGCCGAGGGCGGGCTGGCCGAGTCCAGGGCACTGATCTGATGGCTGAGGTAGGCGCGGTTGGCCAGGCCGGTCAGCGCGTCGTGGGTTGCCTCGTANNCGTAGTCCCGGTCTGCACCGGCACCACGATCGCATCGGCAAGATCCTGCTGGTCGAGCCATCCCAGGGCGGCCGGGCCGGCACCGCGGGTGGCCAACGTGGGCTGGCCGCACTGAAGGGCTAGGTCCTGGACCCAGTCGACGGGGACCTGCGAGTGGGCGATAGTTAGCCGGTCGTCCTCGTCCAGGCCCAGGAGCAGGTAGCTCTC
This sequence comes from Micrococcales bacterium, assembly GCA_003157445.1. GTDB lineage: Bacteria > Actinomycetota > Actinomycetes > Actinomycetales > Dermatophilaceae > UBA4719. Next base: position 1,808 of record PMJN01000429.1, on the reverse strand, counting down.
CGCGCGGCAGCCGGAGGCCCCTGGTGCTCGCTCGCCCAACCGGAGCTGGACGTCGCTGGCGCGTAGCACGTGCCTGATCCGGGCCAGGCTGGTTGCTGCCAGCTCCTCGACGGTCTCGGCGCCGACCCCTTCAGTGACGAAGTCGTGCACCACCGCTAGGGACTGGTGGCGCCGCGAGGAGGCGGCGTACGTCCGGTAGATGAACAGAGCCGTGATCACCAGTGCCAGGGCCAGCAGGACGCCGACGACTCCCTGCCGGATCAGGATGAGCAGCGCGGCCGCCATCAGGGTCGAGACCGCGGACAGCACCACGGACTGGATCAGGACCTCTGTGACGTCGGCGCGCCCCACGGGGCCGCTGTGCAGGTGGATGATCAGCAGGACCAGCAGGCTCATCAGCTGGTCGACGGCGGCGATAACCACCAGCAGCAGCCCGACGGTACGCAGGCTCAGGGCGCCGCCGGCCGGCAGCAACGCGTGCAGCAAGGTGGCGCTGACCGCAGCCTCAAAGCAGAAGGCTGCGGTGTTGTAAGCGACCTTCTCGGCGCCGATGCGCTGCCACAGGAGCGCGGCCAGGCTACCGACCAGACGGGCCGCGACGAGCTCGTCGACCGGCAGCAGCAGTATCCCCATCGCCAGCGGGACCCCGGAGAAGGTCAGCGAGTACGACTGGTGGCGGAACTCGAAGTTGACCAGGGTCTGCTCTGTCACGAAGAAGGCAACTGCTATCACTGCGCCCACCCCGGCGGTCGCGGCCAGCGGAGCGCCCGGCGCCCACGTCGACCGCATGCTGGCGCCCACGGCCACGGCCACGGCCGCGGTGAACAAGGCCAGGCTCAGCAGCAGTGTCTGGGTGCGGGCGCTCAGATGCGCCGCAGCGGTCGGCACGGGGGTCACCATGAGTCTGTGGACCACCGGGCGGAGTCGCTCACAAGCAGGACCGCGCACGTCATGGCTGCGGCGAAACCCCAACCGGTGGTGGGCGTGCGGTTCGGTCGGGCGCTCATGGGAGCCTCCACGTCTTGGTCTTGACGGTTACCTGGCCACAATCCAGCCTAGTGACTTAGGTCTAGCTCCACATCGACCGTTTGCCGGGCAGTGCATGGCCCGTTTGGGTAGGGCGCGTTCGGATTCGGAAGGGCTTTGAGCAGGGTAGTCACGTGTTGGCAGCCAGACGGGTACCTTCATTCGGCAGCGCGGGCGTCGCGGTAAGCGCGTAAGGCTCCGCCGACCTGAGCCGCAAGAGCCGCGGCCACCATCCGCTCGGCCCGAGAAGGGCGACTGCGCTGGTGTGCCTTGAGCAGGAACCGCCCCATGAATGCTCCCCCGCTCTCGACGAACAGTTCGGTGTCCTTATCGACAGGTAGCCCATATGTGTCAACGTCCCAGACCTGATCGCGCCATCGAACGTGCCCATCAGATTCCAGACGTGGAAAGCCCAAGCCCATGCCATAGTCGAACCGGCACCCGGCCAACCCCATCACCTGCACGATCTGGTCTCCCACTCGATCGATGAGGGCCGAGGGCGAGGAACTGCCCTCGGCAGCGATCTTGGCCGATGCCTCCACCCCATCTAGGTAACCTAACCGGGCACTGGCGATCGCCTGCTGCCTCCTTCCGCGGTAGGCGATATCGGTGACCGCAACCCCCACCCCCAACAGCAACAGGGTCGTCTGAATGTCGGCTGCGGAGGCGATGGCGAACCGCTGATAGGGCTGAGTGAGGAAGAAGTCGAACGACAGTCCGGCCGATACCGCACCGAGCATCCCGACAAGGCGATCACCGGCCGAGGCAACCCCCACCACCAC
>PMJN01000467.1 GCA_003157445.1 Micrococcales bacterium | reverse complement strand
GCGACCTCGCATGCCACGCGCGCAGTGGACCCGGTCGCTATTCCGTCGTCGACGATCACCGCGATCCGATTGGTCAGGCTGACGCGCTCGCGGCCCCTGCGCAGACCGGCGACGCGCGCGTCGAGCAATGCTCGCTCGCGGGTCTCGACCGTGCGCAGTTGCTCTTCGGTGACGTAGGTCTGATCCAGAACCTCGTCGTTGAGCACCCGGACGCCGCCCTCGCCGATAGCCCCCATGGCCAGCTCGGGCTGGATCGGGGCGCCGAGCTTGCGCACCACGATGACATCCAGCGGCACCTCGAGCGCCTGCGCAACCTCGAACGCCACCGGTACGCCGCCTCTAGGCAGGCCCAACACCACCACATCCTGGCCACGCAGGTACTCGAGCCGCTCCGCCAATAAGCGGCCGGCATCGGCCCGATCTGCAAACTCGACCATCGCCAATGCCTCCGTTCCGCTGAGTGAATCTCTCGCCTGAGGTTGATTTGGAACGACGGACACCCGTTCAAGTGGCTGATGCCGTTTGAATTTGGTGTTGCCTCCAAGCGTACTGGCGCTGAGGATGTAGATCGAGGAGTGTGGCCGGTGGCGGTTGTGCCAGCCGTCGATCCAGGGGTTCGGAGGCGATCTTGACTTCGGTTTGTCTCCCAGTGGTTGCGGTTGTTGAACTCGGTCTTGAAGCCGCGTCGTGCGAACCTTTGGCGACGGGCCACTGCCGGCGCCCTGCGGGAAGAGGATGGCGCTCCTTTCGGCTTGGCCGCGCACCAGGGCGCTCATTTCAGGAACACTGCTGGACGGGTTACGGGCCGGCCATCCCGGGGTGCACGTCGTCGTAGAGTGCGGTCGCCTTGACGTCCAAGCGCACGATGCCGGGCACCCGACGGACAAGGGCGCCGACGGCCATCACCTGACTGAGTAACTGTGCCGACCCTTGCAGCACCACGACGCCGTCTTCGACGGTGGCCGAGACCTTGCACGATGGGGAGTCGTCGACAGTGGCGATGGCCTCCTGGACCGCGACCAGCAGGTCCTCGTCGGGGCGCAGGAAGACCGCGAGCACATCGCTCCGGGTCACGATGCCGATCAATCGACCGTCGTCCTCGACGACCGGCAGTTGGCCGATGTGCCGCTGATGGAGCACCCGCGCTGCCTGGCCAAGCGTCTGCGACGAGTCGATGGTCACCACGGGCACAGTCATGATCTCTTCCGCCGTCGTGGCGGCCAGACGTGCGCGGCCACGGTGCGGCAGGGGCGTGCGCACGTGCCCCTCGGTGAGCTCCTCCTTGACCAGTAGGTCGCTCTCGGCGACTATGCCGAGCACCCGCCGCCGCTCGTCGACGACTGGCAGCGCGTGCACGTGGTGATCCTCGATCAAGCGGATGAGTTCACGGAAGGTCGTCTGGGGACGCGCCACGAGTACGTCTCGGGTCATGACGTCGCATACCAGACCGCTCATGGTGCACCACCTATGACATGCGTCGATCCTGCGGTCGGCGCGAGCTGGCTCCTCGAGCGTACGCCCTGCCGAGGGGGTCGTAAACGGGCCAGACTCAAACGCCGGCGCGTCAGAATCCACGGTGTCCGGATGGGCTCTCGTCCGCTCTTCGTTGTGCCTTCAATCCGCTCGCCTGCGATGACGCCGACTGAACTCTTGATGTTAAGTGAGGTTCGTCCGAGTCGACATCCGCTCACCGCAGATGGCACAGTTCCCTACGCCTAGTGCCGAGGCAGGCCGCGACCCCGAAGAAGGCGCTCGTGCCCGCATGCGCCCAGTGCGGAGGTTCACCTGCGGGTGCTCATCGGATTGCGCCCATCGGGACATCGTCGTGGACGGGAGGCCCACATCAGGTCGAGAGTTGCCTGGAGGCAACCGGTGATCGCGGGCACCAGGTGCCCAGCGGCAGCGCTGCGCTCGTGGGGTTGAGGAAGCACAGGAGCGGGGTCGAGCAGGGGTGAGCGTTCAGCTCTGGGTCGAGTGCTGGCCAGAGGCCAGGCTAGGTCGATCTTGTAGCGCGACCGGGTCGATTCATCACACTCGCTCCGAGGCGGGGAACAGCTGATCCATCGCGTCCATGGACTCTTCGACGATGTCGTCCATCGCTCGGCGCGCCTGCTCGGGGGATCCACTTGCCACTGCTTGTGCCACATCTGCGTGAAGCCTGATGGCTGCTGCCGACGGCTGGGCGGGCATGAGGTCGTGATGGGTCCGCCCGGTCAGGACCTCGGCGGCTACTGGCGCCAGCGCGGCGAACATTTCGTTGCCGGACGCCTCCAGCAGCACCTGATGAAAGATCACGTCGTGGGTGAGGTAGGCCTCCAGGTCGCCGGCTTTGCCAGTCACCGACATCCCGATCACCGCGCCGGTTAGCTTTCCGCACTGCTCGGGGGTCGCGTGCTTCGCGGCGAGCTGCGCAGCGACAGGCTCGATTCCACGTCGCAGCTCGCTGAGTAAGCGCAGCTGCTCGGGGCGATCGGGTCCGTCAAGGCGCCACCTGATGATCCGTGGATCGAATAGGTTCCATTCGCCACGCGGTCGCACACGGAGGCCGACCCTGCGGCGTGAAGTGACAATCTGCAAGGACTCCAGCACCTTGACGACCTCGCGGATCACCGTGCGGGAAACGCCGTATCGCGCCTCCAGCTCCTCGATCCGCAGCACCTGCCCGGGGACCAGCACCCCTGCGACTACGTCGGGGCCGATCCTGGCTAACACTTGTTCGTGAAGGCCAGGTACTGGGAGGCCCGCCGATGTCGATTTCTTCACGACCCCATCCTGCCGCAGTCAC
>PMJN01000003.1:3307-3472 GCA_003157445.1 Micrococcales bacterium | reverse complement strand
CGTCTCCACCCGCTGGCTCGCGGCCGCGATGGCGTTGACGTTGGTTAGTCCCAGCGCGTTCTCGATCTGCGCCTCGATGCCGATCCTGCCGACCTCCAGGCCGGTGGACTTCTCGATCTGGGTCAGCAGCAGGTCCAGCGCGACGACCTGCTCGCGGGTCTGGAC
>PMJN01000003.1:2131-3214 GCA_003157445.1 Micrococcales bacterium | reverse complement strand
GAGCCGGGAACCGCGAGGTTCGAACGACGGGAGCGCAGCGGGCGTGTGGGCAGCGTTGACGGCACAGAAGTCATACTGGGAGGCTACTCAGCGCCGTCCCGGGTGGTCACCGAGGTCGCGGGTTGACCTTGCCCACGGCCCCGGACCCGGGCGCACTAGGCTCATGACGTGACTGACCTGAACGCTCTTCTGTCCGAGGCAGGCAAGAAGTCCGGACTGCTGTGGATCGACATCCCCGGTGACCGGGCCTGGCCTGCGTGGCATGTCTGGCTGGACGACACGGCATACGTGGTCACCGGTCCCGGTGAGNNACGGTTCCGGCTCGCTCGGCCGTGGTCAAACCCGACGACCAGCGCTGGGAGGCCGCGACCACGGCGCTGAAGGCGTCCCGCCTCAACGCCCCTGCGGGCGACATCATCGCGAGGTGGGCCAACGACGGGGCCACCATCTACGCGCTGACACCCCAGGGAGAGGCACTGCAAGGCCCTGGCAACTACTCCCAGCAGTCCGGTGCGGCACAGCCGGCCCAGACACCGGCCACCACCCGCACATGGAGCCCCTGGCACCTCAACGGCCGACCGAAGTGGCGCCGCGGCACCCGCCGCTGACCAGATAGCCTCAGGGCCGTGAGCCCCACGACGCGCGTCTTCGTTGCACGCCTGGCAGCACTGGGCGTGTTCGACCCACTCGGTGACCAGGTGGGCCGTGTTCGTGACGTCGTGGTCCACTTCAGCTCGAGCCGTCGGGCTCCGAGCGTGATCGGGCTCGTGGTCGAGGTGTCCGGTCGGCGACGGGTCTTCGTGCCCATGACCCGTGTCACCAGCGTCGACGCCGCCCAGGTCATCACCACCGGGCTGGTCAACATCCGACGATTCGAACAGAAAGCCGGCGAGACGCTGGTGCTCGCAGAGCTGTTCGAGCGCACCATCCGGGTCAGCACGCCNNAGGGACTGGCTCATCGTCAAGGTCTTCGCGCGCAAGGGGTCCGGCGGCACCCGCAGCCTCACCAGGCTCGGTCGACGTCGGGGCGAAACGGTGCTGGTGGACGTCCAGGACGTGACCGGGCTCCAGCAGGAGGCCCAG
>PMJN01000003.1:0-2118 GCA_003157445.1 Micrococcales bacterium | reverse complement strand
GGCCTGGGCAGGGAGCGTGCCGCCGACGTCCTGGAGGCGATGCAGCCCGACGACGCGGCCGACCTGCTCCTGGAGCTGTCACCGGAGAACGCCGAGGAGCTGTTGCGGCTCATGGAGCCCGATGAGGCCGCAGACCTGCGCCGCCTGCTTACCTATGACGAGGACACCGCCGGTGGCCTGATGACCACCGATCCGGTGATCCTTGGCCCCGATGCGACGATCGCCGAAGCGCTGGCCGTGGTTCGCCGGGCCGAGCTGTCCCCAGCGCTGGCCGCGACGGTTTTCGTCTGCCGTTCGCCCCTGGAGACCCCGACGGGCAGGTACCTCGGGCTGGTCCACATCCAGCAGCTCCTGCGCGACCCGCCGCACGCGGTCATCGGCAGCATCCTGGACAAGGACCTGGAGCCGTTGCCCGCCGATGCTCCGATCGGTCGCGTCACGCGCATGCTGGCCACCTACAACCTGGTAGGGGTGCCGGTGGTCGACGAGGACGGCCGGCTACTGGGAGCGGTGACCGTCGATGACGTACTGGACCACCTCCTTCCCCAGGACTGGCGCGAGGAGCGGCATGAGGAGAGGCACGAGGTGACTGATGGTCCGTGAACGCCCCAGCAGGACACCCCGGCTGGACCAACCGCGCGAGGCACGGCGCACCCTGTTCACCGCCCCGCAGGTTGACCCCGACACGTTCGGGCGCTTCGCCGAGAAGTTCGCCCGCTACATGGGCACGGCCAGGTTCCTCGTTTACATGACAGTCTTCGTGGTGGTCTGGATCACGGTCAACGTCATCGGGATCTTCGGCTACAAGTGGGACATTTACCCGTTCATCTTCCTGACCTTGCTGCTCAGCCTGCAGGCGTCTTATGCGGCCCCGCTGATCCTTCTGGCCCAGAACCGTCAGACCGACCGTGACCGGGTCGCCCTGGAGCAGGACCGGGCCAGCAACGAGCGCAATCTGGCCGACACGGAGTTCCTCACCCGGGAGGTGGCCTCCCTGAGAATCGCCCTTCGTGACATGGCTACCCGCGACTTCTTGCGATCCGAACTGCGCTCACAGCTGGACGAGATGGAACAACGCGGGATCCGGCGGCCGGGCGGTGCTCGCCCCTCGGGATCGGGTGAGGCCTCTGCCGATGCACGAAAAGGTCCGCGACCGACCTAGCATTGAGTCATGCCCGTTCCATCGCACGACACTCTCTTCGCGGCCCTGTCCAAGGTCATTGACCCCGAGATCCGCAAACCCGTCACTGAGCTCGGCATGGTCGAGTCGGTCGAGGTCGACGAGTCCGGTCTCGCGTCGGTCACGATCTTGCTGACCGTCTCGGGCTGCCCGCTGAAGGAGACTCTCACCAAGGACACCACCGCTGCCCTACTGGGCGTGCAGGGCGTGACCAAGGTGAACGTGACCCTGGGAGTCATGAGCGACGAGCAGCGCGCCGTGCTACGAACCAACCTGCGCGGCGGCAACACCGAGCGTGAGATCCCCTTCGCCCAGCCGGGCAGTCTGACCAGGGTTTACTGCGTGGCCTCCGGCAAAGGCGGTGTCGGCAAGTCGTCGGTGACCGTCAACCTTGCTGTTGCCATGGCCCAGCAGGGCTTGCGAGTTGGCGTGGTCGACGCCGATGTGTATGGCTTCTCGATCCCGCGCATGCTCGGCACCGAACGACGGCCGACCCAGGTCGACGACATGATTCTGCCGCCGCTGGCCCACGAGGTGAAGGTCATCTCGATTGGGATGTTCGTGCCCGGCAACCAGCCCGTTGTCTGGCGGGGGCCCATGTTGCACCGGGCGCTCCAACAGTTCCTAGGCGACGTGTTCTGGGGCGACCTGGACATATTGCTGCTCGACCTTCCACCCGGAACCGGTGACATCGCCATCTCGGTCGCCCAGCTCATCCCGAACGCCGAGATCCTCATCGTGACCACCCCCCAGAAGGCTGCCGCCGAGGTAGCAGAGCGCGCCGGATCCATTGCCCTGCAAACCCATCAGCGCATCGCCGGGGTCATCGAGAACATGTCGTGGTTGGAGTTGGCGGACGGCACCCGCCAGGAGATCTTCGGGGCCGGCGGCGGCCAGATCGTGGCCGACTCCCTGTCCCGCGCCCTCGGGGCACCGGT
>PMJN01000274.1 GCA_003157445.1 Micrococcales bacterium | reverse complement strand
GCCTTGGTGGCGGTTCTGGCCGCTGTGGCCGGCAGCCAGTACGACGTGCTGAGCAAGTTGAACAGCTTTCCGCGCATCCCGGTAAGCCAGGGGAACCTGACCACCGGCGGCCTCATCGCCCTGGTCGTGGTCGCGGTCGGCAGTCTGGGCGGTGCCTTGCTGGGCGGCCTGGCCGGGATGCACTTCCATCGAAAGGTGGATCGGGCCGGCCTTGAGAGGTAGCCCCAGCGGTCACAAGTGAACCCAGCAGTGACCCAGCTCGTACACACCAGAAGGCAACGAACTGGACCTAAATGGCCAACGACTCAGGCACGCCGGGAGCACACGTCCAGACATCGCAGAAGCTCTCGTTCACGCGCTCCCGGTCAACCCGCCGGCTGCCGAGGGCAACAACGGCAACCGGACTGGAAGTCGACGCCTACGTCACTGGCATCTCGCCGCGAACCTTGACACCTCACCGGCACGGGCAGAGCACGCATCAGCCACGGAACGCTATTCCGCATCGAGGCGTCCTAGCCCTGATCGCCATGCTGCTTGTGCTTTCGAGCCGTCACAGGTTCGCCGCCGCGTTTGCCCTCCTGGTAGCAACCGGCGGTTTGAGTGCGCTGCCGCTCTATGGGTATGTTGATGTGGGCAGCTTGGGTCCATTGCCCGACAGGTGTGACCCCATCTGGTCTACACAGAAGACCGTCAGCGCCGCCGCGGAAGCGATCGCTGCCCTGGGAGCGCTTTGCCGGCTCCCGTTGCCAAGAGCGTGACGAATCAGAGGTGCGAGGTTGCCTGGTTGTGGCGGCGAGTTGTCTCCAACGTGGGCCGCGGTAAGAGATACTGGCCTGAACCGTGTTAGAACTTATCCCGCGATACACCAGATGCACCGTTTTTTTGGGGAATGTACGAGCGTTGCAGACGCTTTGCTAGATACGAGCCCGCCCTGGCCTGGCTTCATGGACAATGAACTCCGAGGAGGAACGCTTCGTTGACGTCAAGAGGTGATTTGAGAGTCGAGGACCCCGAGAGGTATCGAGGACGTACGCGGCGTGCGGTGCGCGGGAAAGGTCGGCGTCGGTTCTGGTTACGCCGCATAGGCGTGCTGGTGCTGATCCTGCTGCTCTGGCTGACCTGGTCGATTGGTAGCGCCCTGACCGCTCCGGGAACCGACACGACCTCTGCGCGTCTGGCCGAGTGGGGCAGGTTCCACGGGCTGGGTTGGGTGGTCAGCTATCTGGAGCAAGCACAGTACAAAGCCAGCCCTCCCAAGGTCGGAGGAAGTCTGGCCGGTGGTATCCCCCGCATCGCCTCGACCAAACCCGGTTCGAGCCGCACCTCCAAGCCCCCGGGTTACCTGGCTCCTCCATCACCGATCCCGCCCCAGGCTCAACCGGCTCTGCCCGGCGAGGGAGCATGGCAGTCGCTGGTAAGCCTCCATGGCCAGCCGGCCATCCGGGCGGCGTTCTTACGTCCTGACTCGCAGCACACGAGTTATCTGGTCGGGGTGACCTGGATGAACCAGAACCTGGTCAAGATGGCTCTACACCCTGGCTACAAGGTGCCTGGCGCGACGGTGGCCTTGTCTGAGCCCTCTCAGATAGCAAATTCGGAGAAGGACGCCCTGCTGGCGACGTTCAACTCTGGATTCACGATGGTTGACGCCAATGGCGGCTACTGGCAGGACGGCCAGACCGTGGTGCCGCTGCACCAGGGGGGAGCCTCCATGGTCCTTTACAAGAATGGGCATGTGGATGTCGTCAGTTGGAACGCAGCCACCCCGGGCCCAGACGTGGCTGCCGTGCGTCAGAACCTCGGCTTGTTGGTCGACAATGGTGCGATCAATCCCTACGTGGACAGCACAACCACCACGACGTGGGGAGCAACTCTGGGCAACAAGACCTATGTATGGCGCTCGGCCGTAGGAGTTCGCAAGGACGGCTCGCTGATATTCGTCGTAGGCGCCTCGATGTCGGTGCGCACACTGGCCAACATCGTGCATGACGCAGGCGCGGTGCGCGCTATGGAGCTCGACATCAACCCGCAGTGGACCAACTTCATCACCTACTCCCACCCAAGCCCAGGCGTAGCTGTGCCGCAGATGCTCACCAAAGACGAGCAAGCTGACCCCTACCGCTACCTTTCGCCGTCATCGCGAGACTTCATTGCAGTCCTTGCTCGTTGATGCGCACGATGTGACTACCCACTACTCAGCGGTCCCCCGGAGGCTGCAAGAGCATGAAGTAGACGCCCTGATCACAGTCCAGTCGATGACGGCGTCGCCCGCGATCCGCCAAAGCGCGGTGATCCTGAGCCACCTGGGTGAGCACGCACTGTCATGGATCGTCTTGGGGTTGGTGGGTGCGGTGCGCGACCCTGCGCATCGACGCTCCTGGCTGCAGGCCACCGCTACCGTGGTGGGCGCCCACGCCGTGAGTATCGTCATCAAGCGCGTGGTGCGTCGCCACCGGCCCAGCGACCCGCGCGTACAGGTGCATGTCGCCACGCCCAGCGATTTGAGCTTCCCGTCCTCACACGCGGCCTCGACCACTGCGGCCGCGGTGGCATACTCCAGGCTCCTGGGACGGCGCTACCCGCTGTTCTCAATTCCTGTGATGTTGACCAGCCGGGTCGTCCTGGGCGTGCACTACCCCAGCGATGTCCTGGCCGGCAGCCTCATCGGCGCGGCTATGGGGCACTGGATCACCAAAACCAAGCGCGTGTCGCCTTCGTGAGGCGGGCACGGATTCTCCTGCGGGCGTGCCGTCCGCGTCAGTGGGTCAAGAACGTCCTGGTCCTGGCTGCCCCGATAGCCGGCGGCATGGCGCTTCACCCGCAGGCAATCGGGCAGATGGCAGTCGCTGTGGTGGCGTTCTGCGTGGCCTCCTCTGGGGTCTACCTTGTCAACGACGCTCTGGACGTGGAGTCCGACCGGGCTCACGCGACGAAAAGAAATCGACCCATAGCCTCCGGCGAACTGCCAGTTCGGACAGCCTGGATCACGGCAATCGTCCTCCTGCCCGGCGCACTGGTGATTTCAGCTCTACTGAACTGGCAGTTGCTGGTGATCGTGGCGATCTATGAGGTCGTCCAGCTCTGGTACTGCCTGGGCATGAAACACGAACCCGTCATCGAGCTCACCAGCGTCGCATCCGGGTTTCTGCTTCGCGCCGTCGCAGGCGGCGTTGCGACCCAGGTTGAGCTGTCCGAGTGGTTCCTCATCGCGGCCGGCTTCGGATCACTGTTCATGGCAGCCGGCAAGAGGTACGCAGAGAAGCGTCTGGTCCAGGAAACCCATGTGGCCATCCGGCCGGTGCTGGAAAGCTACACAGCGACCTATCTGCGGTTCGTGTGGACCCTGTCCGCGGGGGTGCTGGTCACGACCTACTCGCTCTGGGCGTTCGCACTGCGCCAAACCTCCACGAGCGAGTGGAGCGTGGTGTCCATCATCCCTTTCGTCATAGCCATGCTCAGGTACGCCGTAGACGTTGACAGCGGCTCCGCGGGCGAACCGGAGGAGATCGTCCTTCATGATCGCCTCCTCCTGTTACTGGGCGCTATCTGGGCAACTTGCCTTCTCGGCTCGGTGTACCTGTAGTAACCCAAGAAGTTGGCCTTGACCCCGTTCCGTGGACACCTCGCAAAGGAGGACGTTCATCATGGGAAGCACGCGTCGGGGTTCATCCCTGAGTACAAAGACGAAGCCGTGAAACTGGTGATCTTGGCGGGTTGATGTCGCCGGTCGAAGGCCACGGTGAATGCCTGCGGCCTACCCGTGGCGATGTCGTAGGGGCATAGTCGGGCGCCGACCCCGTCAAGCGGTTCGACGGTGAACATGGGAACCATCCCAGCGCTCCCCTCCCCGACCAGCAGCCTGCTGGTCGGCGGGAAGGTCCGTCGCCGGCTGATGCTGCCGGGATGGGGCGGAGGACCCGTAGTAGTCCGGGGCAGGGAAAGCCTGTCGTATGGCGAAGGGGTCCAGCGTGTTCACAGCAACGAAGCAGACCGAGGAGTTCGCCGGTAAGTACCGACGGTCCGTGGCCCGACCTCGAAGAGGCCGAGTACCAGGTACTCATGATGCAGAAGAAGCTGCACCGATGGGCGGTGGCCGATCCTGGCCGTCGCTTCGATGATCTCGCCAACCTCGTCTATGACCCGGCCTAACTGGTCGTGGCATACAACCAGGTGCGGGTCAACAAGGGCGCACGAACCGCCGGGGTCGACGAAGTGGCACCTCGCTGCGTTGGTCCCTGGGCTGAGGTGATGCTCGACCGGCTGCGATAGGACCTCAAGGCCGGCCGGTTCACCCCTGAGCGGGTGCGAGAGAAGGTGATCCCCAAGACGTCGGGCACGTTTCGGCTAGGGATCCCACTACCGCCCATCGGGTTGTGCAAGCCGCGTTGAAACTGGTGCTCGAGCCGATCTTCGAGGCGGACTTCAAGCCATGTTCGTGTGGTTTGCGTCCGAAGCGTCGGGCTCAGGACGCGATCGCCGAGATCCACTTGCTCGCTTCACCCACCCGGAACTACGAGTGGGTGTTCGAGGCGGACATCAAGGCGTGCTTCGACGAGATTGACCACATCGCCCTACTGGGCAGGGTGCGCCACCGCATCGGGGACAAACGGGTCCTGGGCTGGGTGAAGGCGCTCTTGCGGGCCGGGATCCTCACTGAAGAGGGCCAGTAGGGGCGCTCGACCCAGAGTGGGAACGCATCAAGCACAGGCGTGCCGGGGGTGGGGTCATGAAACTCATCCGCTAGGCGGACTTCTTGGTCCTCATCTTGGGCAACCTGCCGACACCGACGCGTTATGGGACGAAGTTGTGGCGGTGCTCGCACCGATGGGTTTGCGCCTGTCGGTGGAGAGGCGAGGGCTCGCTGACCTGGCCCAGGACGCCTTTGCCATGGCGATCACGCTTGCGCGGGGACCTGCCGGCCAAGGTCGTGTTCCACCCTGACCGGGGTACCCAGCACGCCTGGGCCCAGATCGCCGCGTTCGCCGCGGCCAACGGCCTGACCCGATCCATGGGATACGCCGGTATGTACCTGGGACAACGCAATGACCGAAACTCCTTTCACGACGTTGAAGACCGACTTCAACTACCGGCGGGTGTGGCCGACCAAGAAGGCAGCCCGGATCGAAGTCGGCAAGTGGATCGAGGACCGGTACAACCGGCGTCGCCGGCATGCCTCGATCGGCCAGATCACCCCGGTGGCCTTCGACCTGCAATACGCGCGCCAGATCGCGGACTCTCAAAGCCGCATAACCCTGTCCACGAAACGGGACAGGGCCAGGTCGCCATCAGACGGGCAGGCGCGTGAACACTGCTCGCGGAAGATGGCGCAGGCCAGACATGACCCAGCGCATCTTCGCCGGCGCCCACACGGTCTGACGGCCGGCGGCCAGGCCCGCGACAATGATCTCCGCGACCTGCTCGGGCGTCTGAGACAGCGGCGCC
>PMJN01000339.1 GCA_003157445.1 Micrococcales bacterium | reverse complement strand
CCTGCAGCGCCTTCATAGACAACGGTTCCCTTCGGCAAAATCGACTCAACGAAATGGGTGGCCTGGGGTTCGGTCACCTTCCGGCCCCTGACATTCGGATCGAGCTTCCATTCGGGAAGCAGTGCGGAGTCGAGCTGGGACTGCAGTGGGCCGGTGGGCTTTTCTCGTGTCCAGAAACCACCGTTGGGCTTGCCGCCTGGGGTGACCCCGCGGTACATGCGGGTGTCCTGCGCAAGCACCACTTGGTCGTAGGTCCCGCTGCGGAAGGTGTTGGCGGGGTACCCCTCTGTGAGAGGGCCTGCTTCATCAGCGGGTGTCCAGCGGCGCCGAACGGTGTCGCCATGGGCATCGAAATGCGGTCCGGTGACCTCCCGCGATGGCATAAGGGATGGTGGATCGAGATGGTGGTCAGGGGAGACGTGGCTCTTGTCGGTTCGCTCGAACGCCTCCGCCGCGTCCTCAAGGTGTCTGGCGTAGCGGGCTTGTCCCTGCGCCAATGCTCTGGGCGAATGAGGTACATCCGCGTCTGGACAACGTGCGACAAGTCGGTGCCTGCCGCGGCCAGGACTGCGCTGATCTTGCGCAGGGCCTCTTGCGTCTGGGCGTACGGGTCGTCGCCGCCGATGACGGCACCTGAGCTGTCAACGGCAGTGGTCCCGGCCACGAAGACCAGGCTCCCCGCTCGAACGGCACTGGAGAAGCCGATGACGGGGGCATAGCGCGAGGATGAGGCCACGCGAGAGACAGACATGCTGCTCCTGGCTCAGTAATGGGATCGTAGGATGCCGCACACTCGCGTGCGGCGCAAGGCGCCGACGATCCGGCGTCCCGGTTGCCGATCGTCTTGTCGGACCCTCCTGGCAGCATCAGCGCATGACCTCCTGGACAGAGTTCGCTGCCGACCAGCCGGAGCTTGCTGGCCGCGTGCGCCGTTGCTTCGCGATCCGCAAGCACTCCACTCTCGCGACATTGCGACGCGACGGTTCGCCGCGCATCAGCGGCACTGAAGTGGAGTTCGCGGACGATGGGATTTACCTGGGGATGATGCCCGGCTCGATGAAGGCATTGGACTTGCGCCGGGATGCACGCCTCGCACTGCACTGCCCCACGGAAGACACGCCGGAACACGACCCCGGTTCCTGGCTGGGAGAAGCGAAGATCGCCGGTCGGGCAACGGAGGTGTCGAACCCGGCGCGCTTGGATGAGGCTCATCGTTTCGTGATCGAAGTCCTTGAGGTGGTGCACACGACCGTCGGCACGCCCGCGGGCCACCTCGTGATCGACTCATGGCATGGCGAGCGTGGAGTGCAGCGCCGCGAGCGGCGATAGGCAGGAACCATCAAGGGTCTATGGCCGGTGCGTATCCCTGCGGGAATCTGGCCAGAGTTGGCGACAGCGGTCTTCGTCGGCTGAGCCTGTTCGTTCCCGTGAACGATCGTCATCTGACGCAGCGCGCCGCATCGACTGGTTCCTCGACTACCGGCCAATACTTTGGGCGAACGCGAGGATGTCGGAGACTGCGTCATTGAGGGTGCGGTAGGTGCGGTCGGCTCCGGGCATTGGTGTGGCTGCGTTGACTGCCCACACGGTTGCGCCGGCGGCCCGAGCGGAGGCAACACCGGCAGGCGAGTCGTCGATGACGAGGCACTCTTTGGGATCGACATCCAGCGCTCGGGCCGCCAGAAGGTAGCCCTCCGGGTCAGGCTTGCCGTGGCTGACCGCTTCGGCGTCGATGATCAGGGGCGGCTCGGGCAGGTGAGTGCGTGCGAATCTGATCCGGACGCGATGTGCGTAGTTTGACGTAACCAGCGCCCAGAGCTGGTTCTGCAGGTGGCCCAGCAGCGTGGCAGCGCCGTCGAAGGCGGTGTAGGTGCCGGTAGCTGCGTCCTGATCTTCGAGTTGATGCAGTCGATCCAGGCAGCGTGCCGGGTCGTGGTGCGGAGCGACGCTCGCGAAGGCTTCGGTCGGCCGTGTGCGCAGCGCGACCTCGTAAGTCGTGTTGGGATCGACGCTGAACTCGTGCGCCCAAAGGGCCCAGACTCGTCGCTGATTGGCTGCTGCGTCGATCAGCGTGCCGTCCACATCGAACAACACAGCTCTGGACACCGTTGCCGAACTCACCCGCTGAGTATGGCCGAACCAGATCTCTGACCGGTCAAGCCATCGCTGACCGGACGCTTTTCGAGCCAACCTCGGTGTCCGTAGAACGATCCTCAAACGAAGACCCGGTCAGCGTCAGCCTGAACTGGGAACACGGCCTTCACGCGTGCCCGTAGCCGATTCCCTCAACGACACTGGCTGTCGGGGTTCCTATCTGAGGTTTGTGAAGGCGATTCGGTGCGGTAGTGGTAGCCGCACACCTCGGTGAAGCACGTCCTGTCGTACAGATGGAGTGCCGGGTCGTTGTCGCTCTCGACCTGGACGTACATACGGTCTGCTCCTTCGGTGGTTGCCCAGTCGGCCAGGGATGCCAGAATGCTGCGGGCTGCGCCCCTGCCACGCGCCCCGGGAAGGGTTGCCATGCCGAATACGCCTGCCCAGCCGGCGTCAGCTACCGCGCGGCCTACCGCGATTACCTCGTCTCCATCTAGGGCGCTGGCGTACACGCTCGGCTGAGTCACCCGGTCGAGCATTTCCGCCTCGATCTGCGGGTCGCTGCCATGGCCGTTCACGGCGTGCCAGACCTCGAACCACTCGGTCGTTGAGGTGTCGTGCAGGCGGATACTCGGCCCATCTGGGCGTGCCTGCCCCTGAACGTCCACGGTCCAGGCCGTCTGCAATGACGTCGGGCCGCCCCAGCGGTAGCCGCGCTCTGCCAGGGTTGCGTCCAGGTCAGCCGGACATGCGCCCGGGCTGACCTGGAAC
>PMJN01000147.1 GCA_003157445.1 Micrococcales bacterium | reverse complement strand
GGCGACAACAAGTCGATCCGCATCCTCGTGAAGAAGATCTGATGGCGCTCATCATCAGGGTCGCCGATGGGAACGACCTCATGGCCGTTCTCGACGTGGGGCGCCGAACTTGGCCGGTGACCTACGGGCCGATCGCCGGTGAGGACTACGTGGCGATGGGCCTGGCGAAGTGGTGGACGGAGGACGCCACCGTTCCCGCGATCAGGGCCGGCCGGGTCACCGTCGCCGAAGTTGATGGCACGGTGGTCGGCATCGCGGTCGTGGGCCCACACGAGGATCACCTGGTCCTGTGGAAGCTCTATGTGCTTCCCGAGTTCCAGGGAAAGGCAATCGGTACGGCGTTGGTGGAGTCGGTCGTGGCTTCCGCGACGGGGGTACACCGACAGATCCGGATTTCCTACCTCGAAGGCAACACTCTTGCCGAGGCCTTCTATCGTGGTAAGGGCTTCGTCGAGATCAGCCGCGAGTCCGGCGGCGACGGCATCCCTGAGAGCGTCTGGATGCGGCTCGATCTCGAAGCGAAGGATCATTGATGAGTGGACGTCCGGACGCAGCGCAGCGTGAGGCGGAGCACAAGCTGCAGATCCGCAAGCGGATGCGAGAGATTGAGCAGTCGATCCTGGCGCGTGCTCCCGAGCATGATCTCGAGCCCTCACTAGATCGCATTGCCGCCGTGATGGAGCTGCTGGGCGACCCGCAGCATGCCTTTCCGGTGATTCACGTCACCGGGACCAACGGCAAGACCTCTACGACGCGGATGATCGAGCGCATGCTTCGCGAGATGGGTCTGTCCACAGGACGGTTCACCTCCCCCCACCTGCACAACATCCGCGAACGGATTGCCCTGAACGGCGACCCGATAGATGCCGAGAGGTTTATCGCTTCCTACGAGGATGTGCTGCCGTTCATCGAGATGGTCGACGCTAGGTCGGCCACCGACGGTGGCCCGCGGATGACCTACTTTGAGGTCTTAGTGGCAATCGGGTATGCCGCGTTCGCAGACGCCCCGATCGATGTGGCCGTCGTGGAGGTGGGCATGGGCGGCTCGTGGGACGCCACCAACGTCGTCAACGCCAAAGTCGCCGTCGTGACCCCGATCGCCCTTGACCACGAGCGGTTCCTGGGGCCCTCGGTGGAGGGCATTGCTACCGAAAAGGGCGGGATCTTCAAGCCTGGCTGCCTGGTGGTCAGCGCCGCCCAGGAGCCGGAGGTCGCCGAGATCTTGATCGCGCTCGCCCAAGAGGTCGGTACAACACCTGCCTTCGAGGGCAACGAGTTCGCCATCTTGCGTCGTGAGGTCGCCGTCGGGGGCCAGCAGCTCGCCCTACGCGGCCTCGGCGGCGTTTATGACGAGATCTTCCTCCCGCTGCACGGGCCCCACCAGGGCCACAACGCAGCCCTTGCGCTAGCGGCCGTTGAAGCATTTCTCGGAGGTGGGGAACATCGCCTGGACCTGGACGTGATCCGTGCTGGGCTGGCCGGGGCGACGTCACCAGGGCGTCTGGAGGTTGTCCGCCGATCGCCAACCGTCCTGGTCGACGCAGCTCACAACCCCGCGGGCGCGCGGGCGCTGCGTGCGGCTCTGGAGGATTCCTTCAACTTTGCCAAAGTCGTTGGTGTCGTTGCGATTTTAGAGGATAAGAATGCGTCGTTGATGCTGGAGATCCTTGAACCGGTGCTGAATGAGATTGTGGTGTCCCGCACCACTTCACCGCGGGCGATCAACCCCGAGCGTCTGGGGCAGCTCGCCATGGAGATCTACGGCGAGAGCAGGGTGACCGTCATCGAGAACCTGCCGGACGCTCTTGACAAGGCTGCGGAAATTGCCGACGAGGGAGGATTTGGCGGCGGAGTGCTGGCGACCGGTTCGATTACCACTGCGGCTGAGATTCGCATGCTTCTGGGCGTCACGAGCGGATGAGCCTGACCAGCGGCCTTACCTTCGTCGGCGTGCCGGCCAAGATGACACGACGTCTGCTGGCAGTGGTCATCGGCTCGCAGGCCCTGGTCGTGTTCTTCGGTGCCCTCGTCGCGCGGGCTCTTGCTGCGACCGAGGGCTCGCACACCTCCAACTCGTTCCTGCTTATCGGTTCGCTCCTGTCGCTTCTGTGCATCCTGGATGCCGGACTGCTCCGTCGGCCGTGGGGGATCACGCTGGGCTGGGTCTTGCAGATCGCGACCCTGGCCTGCGCCTTCATCGTCCCCGTCATGCTGCTGGTCGGGCTGTTGTTCGCAGCGCTGTGGCTAACAGCTCTGGTCCAGGGATACAACATGGACCAGCACACCAGGGCTGTCGACGCCAAGTGGCGCACCGCCCAGGAGAACTCCGCGCCACAGACTCCCGGCCAGGACGGATAGGGTTGCGCACTGTGACGACACAGACAGAACGTTCGCTTGTCCTGGTCAAGCCTGACGGCTTCAAACGCGGTCTCTCCGGCGAGGTCTTGAGCCGGATCGAGTCAAAGGGCTACACCCTGGTGACCCTGTCGATCTTCACACCCGATCGCGAACGGCTGGAGAGGCATTACGCCGAGCATCAAGGCAAGCCGTTCTACGAGCCGCTGCTTGACTTCATGTCCAGCGGCCAGGTCACCGCCGTGGTGATCGAGGGTGAGCGTTGCATCGAGGGCTTTCGGGCCTTGGCCGGCGCTACGGACCCCAGCGTGGCGCTGCCAGGCACCATCCGCGGCGACCTCGGCCGGGACTGGGGCTCGAAGGTCCAGAAGAACATCGTTCACGGTTCGGACTCCCCGCAGTCTTCGGCGCGCGAGATTGACATCTGGTTCCCAGAGCTCGTCTGAGCCGTGCGATGGACCTAGCCCAGGCCCTTGATCAGCAGCTCCAGCAGCGAAGCGAGGTCCTCGCGCTGGTGGCGGGACAACGGTCCCAGCACGTCGGACTCCACCATGTTGGACTCACGAATTGCTGCCTTGAAGGTCTGCCAGCCCTCTTCGGTAAGGGTGATCAGCACCCTCGTTCGGTTGTCCGGGTCGGCGGCCCGGGCAATCAGATTTCGCTGAGCCATCCGGTCAAGACGGTGAGTCATGGACGAGGGTGCCACAGAGCTCACCTCCGCGAGCTGACTGGGAGTCAGTGCCTGGTTCTCATCGCTGCGTGCCAACTGCGACAGGACGGCCCACTCTCCGGCGGATAGGTCAAGGTCGGCCAGTTGGCGCGTGTACCACTGGTCGAGCTTGCGAGCTAGCCCGTGCACTGCGGTGATCACGCGCTGCACCGACTCGTCACCACCGGCCGCGACATAGGCCGCAACATCTGCCCGGTATTCCTGCTCAGCGCTGTGCGCGGTGCGTTCGGGAGCCTGTGCGGCGTTGTGGGTGGTGGGCTTCGCCGGTGACCTGGGTGTCGTCATGGGGTCCATTCTGCCATGTTAGAATTTCGAAAACGAAATATTTGATATCAAAAACTACCGAATGCAAGATTGTGATTTCAAGAAGCGTGGAGAATCCGATGAAGCGCGCGCGGTTGCTGGTGTTGGCCTCGACGGTGAGCATGCTGGGGTGGGGCGCCATTTTGCCCTACCAGTACGCCTATGCGGCCAACACTCGCCACTGGGGAGGGCTCGTCGCGGCCGCCGCTTCCAGCCTGTTCTCCATCGGCGCCCTGGTAGCGGCCCCGATGGGAGGCCGGCTGGCCGATCGTTTCAGCCCCGTTCGGGTCGTGGTTGTTGCCCAGATCCTGGCAGCTGTCGCCAGTGCGTTTCTCATCGTTGCCGGGACGCCGGTGTTCTTTCTGTTGGGCATGTTCGTCTTCGGTGCCGGTATCACCGCGGCAATCCCCGTCGAGACGGTCCTGGTTCTGCGCTGGGTCGAATCCGGCGACCGCCGACGGGTCTTTGCACTCCTGTCGACGGGGTCGGCCATCGGCATGGCCATCGGAGCCTTCACGGCCGGATACCTTGTCAACCTCAAAGCCATCGACGGTATGTGGTCGGCGTTTGCAACCGCAGCCATCGGCTTCGTCATCTCCGCCACCATGATCGCCGTCGCCGGCCGTGGAACACCCACAGGCGAGGTTCAAGAGCTACAGGACGCCCCCGGTGGCTCCGCCGCAGCCGCGATTCGGATCATCCTGGCCACGCCGGCTCTGCGATGGACCGCAGTGATCACCGTCACGCTCGCGCTCGGCTTCTACGCACAGTTCGAGTCCGGCCTGCCGGCCTATGCCATCACAGTGCTGGGGGTCTCCGAGCGCACGATCGGCACAGCTGCGGCGGTTAACTGTCTGGTAGTTGTCGCGCTGCAGATGGCAGTGATGAAGTGGACCGCCAAGCGCTCGGCATCATCGCTGCTGGTGGCCGTCGGCTCGATCTGGGTGTTGTCCTGGTTGTTGCTGGCAGCCGCGCCGTTCATGTCGGCTTTGGCCGGGACGATGTTCGTTGGGGTCTTCGGGGTCTTCGCCGTCGGCGAGACCATGTACGCGCCGGTTCTCAACCCGCTTACCGCCAGCCTGGCGCCCTCCGGCATGGTCGGCACCACGCTAGGTATCTTTGCCGCACTGCAGACTGGCGTGTCCGCCGCGGGTCCGCTGCTCGCAGGCATCGCTCTGGGCGCCGGACAGGGTTCGCTGTTCGTTGCCATACACGTGGGCATCAGCCTCATTGCCGTGCTCGCAGCGCTCCGGTTGCGTTCCCTTTCGTCGGGTTCGCGCGCAAGCCGGCCGGTCGACATACAGGACGCCACTGACGGGCCGGCTTCGGAAGATGAGCTAGGCGACCTGCGAATGCCTCAGGCCGCGTAGCTCAATCAGCCAGTACGCTGCAGCCATGGCCAGGTATTTCGACGTTCACCCGCTGGACCCGCAACCTCGCAGCATCTCGCAGGTCGTGGCCATGCTGCGGGACGACGCCCTCATCGCCTATCCGACCGATGCCAGTTACGCTCTTGGCTGCCAAATTGGCAACTCAACAGGCCCGGAGCGCATCCGGCGGCTGCGCGGCCTGGACGAACGGCACCACTTCACTCTTGTATGCGCGGACTTCGCTCAGCTCGGCCAGTTGGTCCACCTGGACAATGCCGCCTTTCGCGCCATCAAGGTCGCGACGCCCGGACCCTATACGTTCATCCTGCCGGCGACCGGGGACGTGCCCCGCAGGCTGGCGCATCCGAAGAAGCGGACCGTCGGCGTGCGCATCCCGAACCACCCCCTCGTGCGGGCGCTCTTGCGCGAGCTGGGTGAGCCCTTGGTCTCCAGCACCCTGTTGCTCCCTGACGCCGAGGAGCCGATGACCGATGGGTGGCAGATCAAGGAGGAACTCGACCACCTGCTCGACGCGGTGGTGGACGCCGGCGAGTGCGGCAAAGACCTCACCACGGTCGTGGACTGGTCCGAGGGGTACCCGGAGGTCGTGCGAGTCGGGATGGGGGATCCTGCCCGATTCCAGTAGGCAGTGTTGGTACCACTGTGCTCCTAAGCTCTAGCCCCGGTTGAACCGCACGTCAGCGTTCTCGGGCCTACATGACGTCTCGACTATTGGTCGTCAAGCTGTGCGCCTCGGTGTCCGGCTGGTCAATGCCGAAGGAGATGATCCGCTTGGGATGGATCCTGATGAGCGGG
>PMJN01000255.1 GCA_003157445.1 Micrococcales bacterium | reverse complement strand
GGCCTATGGTCTCCGCAAACGGATGGCTAACTGCGACGACGCCTCGCGCTGCATGCGGCCAAGTGAGTGCGTGTTTCTTCCGAGGGCCTCGTCACAGACGTCGGCACCCAGCATCGACATTTCAGCGATAGGCGCCCACGCCATGCCGCAACCGAACCTGGCCCGCCCAGGGCCTGGTCCTTGCAGGTCCTGCTCGAGTGGCGCTGGTGGCACAGTGGCCCGCACGGACTGGGTCCTCGCAGCCTTCTTAATGACCGGAGGCCGCACGGAACCGTCGGTCACCTGAGTGCGTCTTAACGTCGTCGGAGAGGACGGATGATGAATCGTTGTGCTGTAGGCGTAGCCGTGGTTGCCTTGGTGCTCCTGGCGGCATGCACGTCCGGCTCTGGGCACCCTTCGAGCCCGAAGGCCACGGCCACGACGCCTGCCGGTGGTGCCTCCGCTGCGGCCGGTGCGGTGGCCGCAGAGATCGCGTGTGAACGATCCATCACCTGGATAGTCTCCGAGGTACGCGGCGGATCCACGCATCACCCCCTGGGCCCACGTCTGATCGTTCCCCTCGGACATCAATTGACCCTGACATCCGCCCCCAAGTGCGAATTGAACCTACGGGCCGACCCTCGCCCGTCCGGCTTGCTGAAGGTCACTGCCGGTTCCCCGTCGCCAACGTTTACGGCCGTGGCGCAGGGCGTGGTCGTGGTCGTGGTGACCGTTCTACACGGGATGTGCGACGGGAGAAAGACGATCCCCGTCTGTATTGGAGGCCTGGCCATGGACGGCCAACAAGTGATTGATGTGAGCGGGGCATTCGCATAAAGGCAGCTTGCTGCTCTCAGGAGCCCCGAACCTCCGCGAGGTTCGGGGCGGTTCGCCGGGCGACGGGTGGATCCAAGTGATCCGGTCCACTGACAACTCCAGCGGCGGCGTTGAGTTCGAGCTGGACCCGTTTGGACCGTTCACCGAAAGCGGATCCGCTTGTGACACTTCCGACGGCCATTTTTCGTTAGCTCGCCAGAGGCTCCGAGCTGCCCCGCAGACCGTTGGTTAACTGCGACCCGATGAGCGACTCACGGGGGACGCTGTCGCCTTGCTTCGGTCCGTTCGGTTTGATTCATGATGCGGTCAAGTGTGCTGCCGATGATGGCCGCGATCTGGCCAGCAGCAAGGGTCTTGAGATTAGTCAGCTTCCCTGGCTGTGGTGTCGAAGCGTTCGGGACCGATCTTGACCGGGATACGCATTATCGGGAGTATCCCTGGCCTTGTGCTTCGGCGGTTGCCGCGTACAACTTGGCGAGGAGGTTGACCAGTTGCCGTTGCTCGACCTCGTCAAGAGGCTCAAGGAACTGGCTGTCGAATTGTTCGACGGCGTCCGTGATCTGCGAGAGAGCCGCTTGTCCTGCTGGCATCAGGGTGATCACGTGGCGGCGACGGTCGTTGGCGTCGCGGCTGCGTTTCGCGTACCCCAGTGCCTCGAGGGTATCGAGAAGGTCGACCATGTTCCCGCTGTCGATGCCGAGCGAACGGCACAGTTCCTGTTGGGAGGGTCCGGTCGCGGCGTTCAGTGCCATGAGCACCAGAAAGTGCAGCGGGCGGATCTCCCATTGCGCGAGCACGGTCTTGAACCCTGCCTGGGCCGAGGTCCCGACTCGCGACAGCAAGAATCCGGGTCTGTTCGTTAGCCCCCTTGCGGCTTCCTCCGCCACCATGCGAGAATCCTATCCAATACAGTCGCTGTAGGTGACAGCGAATTACCCCAGACCCAAGAAACGTCAGCTAACAGGTATCCGTGTGGTTCTGCTCGGCGGTGAGCCGGCCATGCGCAAAGGGCGACGTGAATAAGTGAGACGTCTCAACACTGACGGGAAGGACCATCATGGCTCAGGAGAAGCAGGCGAAGGTCGCTCTCAACCGCCGGCGATGGCTCCTGGGCCTCGAACCCATCTTCGAGGGTGGCTGGCTACACAAAGGTCCCCGAGCCCGAGCCTGGGATGTCGAGGATGAACTGGTCGCCGTCGCCGTACTCGGCGACGTGACTGTCGATCTGGTCCACGCCAACAGCACACCCTCCCATCTCGAAGTCAAGGCATACGCGATTCTGCGTGATGTTGATGTTTGTGTGGCTGAAGGGACCCATGTAGAACTGACCGGTCGAGCAAACAATGATCACCTCACTAACGACGTGCCAGCGGTGGCCACAGAGCAGCGCGACCAGGTGGTTCGGGTCCACGGCCACACGCTTCTGGGCGACGTCACGGTGCGCGTGATGCAACGATCGCCCTTCTCAGCATCAGAGGAAGGACCGTAAGCGTCCTACCTATGGAATATCGCCGCTGCCCAACGATCCCGCAACGGGTCGCCGACTCTGGTCACTGTCCGAGCACTTCACTGGCGTGAACCTTCCCCTGCCCACGCCCACAGACCGAACCGCCCGGCCAACCAATGCGGCCAGCCGACCGGTGGCGGATCCCTCGCGGGAACTGCGCTTCAGGCACTCGGGATCACAAGGTTGAACGACTGCCGGGCGGAGCACTGCGTAGTAGTGGTCTTCGGCGGCGCCCCATCTCGGCCGCCAGCGGTCATCGCCGTGACCACGTTCGATCAGGCGACGTTGGCGCGGACCTTCCACCGCACGGGATCATCGCTACGGGGCCATGATCTCCCCATGGTCACCTCAGCAACCTGAGTGCAAACTGGCAGCGGCTCAGCGAAAGACGTCTCCTGAGACCCAAGGCCAGACGCAGCGCTGTGACGACGTCAACTGGAGGACTTCCTCGTGGAGAGCACGGAACGGCGAACAACGAATCAGGCTCTCGAGGGGTTTTCTGTCCGCCCTGTGCTGCTGATTGCGGCTGGACTGTTCGTGCTCGAGTTGGCCCTGGCCGGGCGATACGGCTTTCACGGAGACGAGCTGTACTTTCTCGACTCGGCCCGGCACCTGCAGGGTGGGTATGTCGACCAGCCCATCCTGATACCCCTGCTGGCCCGCGCGTCGCTGTCGCTGTTCGGAGTCTGGCTTCCTGGGTTGCGTCTCTGGTCGGCGCTGGCGGTGGCGGCCACGGTGATCATCGCAGGGTTGTTGGCCCGCGAGCTCGGCGGGAGGCGGAACGCCCAGGTGCTTGCCGCCGTGGCGACCGCCACGATGCCCGCCGTCCTGTCCACCGGCGGCCTCTTGGAGACGACGACCCTGGACATCATGTTCTGGGCGGGGCTCGCGCTGGTGGTGGTGCGGGTCGGTCGCACCGGCGACTGCCGCTACTGGCTGCTGGGCGGACTGGTCCTGGGGGTAGGGCTGGCCAACAAGCACAGCATCGGCTTCTTTGCCGTCGCGATCTTCCTTGGTGCGCTGCTCAGCGGGGGATCGCGGCGGCTCGTCCTGAACCGCTGGGCCGCCGCCGGCGTGGCCATTGCCGCCTGCTTCACGATCCCCGACCTGTGGTGGCAGGCCACGAACGGCTGGCCGACGATCGCCATGACGGCGGCCCTGAACCAGCAGAACGGGGGGCTCGCCAACATCAGCACCTGGGTGATCGGCCAACTGCTCATGGTAAATATCGCCCTTGCCTGGGTGTGGATCGTGGGACTCAGGTTCTTATGGCGAGCGGAACCTCCCCTGTGGCGGGCTCTCGTGTGGGCCTACGGCCTGCTCTTCGTCCTGTTCGCGCTGACAACCGGGGCCAAGAGCTACTACCTGGCCGCGGGATACGTCTACCTGCTGGCCGCGGGGGCTGTTTCACTGCAGGGGTGGTGGGCGGCGCACCGAGTCCGTTCCTGGTTCGTGACGGTGGCCACAGCGCTCACCACGGCCCTCATCCTTCCCGTCGTGCTGCCGATCCTGCCCGCCACCGACATCGCCGGGATCCTGGCGATCAACGCGCCGCTCGGTGAGGAGGTCGGCTGGCCGGAGATGGTCAACACCGTTGGCACTGTGTGGTTCTCGCTGCCGCCGGCGCAGCGCGCCCACGCCGTCATCCTCACCTTCGACTACAGCCAAGCGGGTGCGATCAACGAGCTGGGACCACCGCTCGGACTGCCTACCGCGGTCAGCGCCCACAACACGGAGTGGTTCTGGGGACCAGGTAACCCCAACGCCTCCACAGTGGTGGCGTGGTACCCGGGGAACGCAGACAGGACCAGCGAGCAAGCCGTGGCCGATCTTTCTCAGTACTTTCTGCACGTGCGCGTTGCCGCCACCATCTCCAACAGCGCCGGGCTCCACAACCAGGACTGGGGCGGACACGTCTACATCTGCACCGGCCTCAAACACCCCTGGAGAACCATGTGGCCGACGCTGCGCCATTACAGCTGAAGCAGCGATGATGCGCCGGCTCAAGAGATGAGCCTGAGCTCCATGAGGTCTTGGGTCGGCTGGTCCACAACGAACAGCGATCACCGACCACCGTCTAGCCCCATCCACTCGATACTTCACGATGGAAAGACCGTTCCCTCCGCAGTCGGCTAGCGAGGCCCGTTCCTGTGTCCGCAGCGGGAACGTAACGCGAGTCAAGATGACGAGCTGCTCGAGCCCCGCAGCGATCTGCATATGGGGATCCGCCTACGAAGGTGAGTTCCGAAGTCTTTGTTTGGTTCCCGACAAGCGAGATGATGATGATGTTGTTCGCAGCAAAGATCGGTGCGGTGGCCGGTCCGATGATGGGCTCATATCTCGGTGAGCCGAACCGCAGTTGATGTCCAAGAAATCCCCAGACGGACGCGGAGGGGTCGTTGAAATGAAGGCTTCGCTCGACAAGAAACCTGCCCGGCCCCTGACAGCCACTGACCTGTGTGACCGTTGCCCAGCTGCTGCGGTGGTCGAGACCGTGATGCTGCAAGGCGGTTCGCTGCTCTGGTGCGCCCACCACTTCGCATTCTTTCAGGACGCGCTGAACGCCTTCGGCGCCACCATCCTGGTGGACGAGCGGTGCCGATAGCCGATGGCTGACCGGACGCTTTTGGAGCCAATCTCGGTGTTCGTAGAACGATCGGCCGCCGAATACGCGTGAGGGGTCTGTGGTGCAGGTGATTGCCCCTCCGCGAAGCCTTGGGTTTGACGACTGCCTCTAGGTCGGTGGTTCAAGGCTCCTCGTCGATGTCGAGAGGAGCTCAGGATCGAACTACGTCGGTGGCCGCCTGGAGCATCCGCATCGCCCATTGCACAGCCTTCCCCGCATCTGCGGGCGTGACTGACGAGGCCTGGTATTGGGCGGCGGGCTTCATCCGCAGGAGGCGGGAGAACGTCTGGGTCAGCGCAGCGCCAACGCCACCGGCCTGGGCAAGTTCGGCAACTGCTTGGGCGTGGTTGTCCGTCTTTCTGCTCACACCTGTCAGGCGCAGGCAGATAGCGTCCTTGGAGTTGATGCCTGAGGAGACGGCCGACGAAGTCGCCGCGTTGAACAGGTCCAGGTCGAGGGTTAACTCGGCTGCGGCGAGGAATTCTTGCGCCTTCCCTTGGCCAGGTGGGCGCGTGCGTCGTCCAATGCGCCCACGTCAGACGACCGTGCCGGTGCGCGGCGGCAGGACCCTGTGGTCTCCGTACAGGAAGATCGCGTCGCGTCGCAGCTCGCCAATGAGCCGCTCCCCGCCTGCGACGAGGACCTCCAATGCGGACGGTGACCGCTCGAGGATCTCGCACGAGTTCCCCGACCAGCGGCTCACATGGTCCGCGAACGACACAAGATTCCCCTGCCACTGCGGGTCGTCCACCTCAACGCTCTCGTCCCGAACGACCAGCACGTCGATGTCGCTGGCGGTGGTGCCGTCGCCTCGCGCCGCGGACCCGAACACCGCAACGGCGGCTGGCTTGGGCGTCCAACTCTGGATCTCTGCCCGCATCCGGGTCCAGAGCTCCTCACGCAACGAGGACAGGGACGCGATAGCGTTCGCCGCGATGTGGTCGCGATTCAGCGTGTACAGATGAGCGGATCCCTGCGTCTCCCTTCGCACGATGCCGGCCTCGGTGAGCGCGGTCAGGACCGTGGACACCTGCCGTTGGGACGTGGGCGGGTTCGTCAACTCCGCCACGCGCCGACCGGTGAGCGGTGCGTTGGTTCGGGCCAGCACGCTCAGAACTGGACCGTGCGCCGAAGGCACCACGGAGGACATGGGGCTTCTCAGGTCCATGTCGCCTCCAAAGTGTGAGCAGAATACCGCTGCATTGAGCAGCATACTGCGCCGGTCGTGCGACACAACCCTGGCTGCGCATCGTCGCTCACCCCTAATCGTGTTGATGCCTTGGTTCAAGAGACGGGGATCTTCACCCAGGACCGCCGGATCCATGTGATGGCCACGGGCAAGGGTTGGCTCGTGGGGGCATCTTCGGTGAGTTCCTCGACGGTGTCCGCCGTCCCAGTGGCCGATCGATATACGGGACGGTGAGGGCTTCGGAGTCGGGGCCGTACTCGCGAAAGTTGCATGCTCCAGAACGGCACTTCTGTCACGCGTGGCACGCTCATGCGGAAGCGTGGTTTGGGCTTCTCCCCGCGATGCAGATCGCCGAATTTGTCTAAACATGTCGTTCGATCGGCGATGAGAAAGGATCAGCTGGACGGACAACCATTGTTGTGCTACAACAATGTTTATGACAACGGTCAGCTCACTGTCTCGTGCCGATGGAGCGCGACGCCGTTCCGTCGTGCTGGCTGTCTGCTGTCTCAGCGTGTTCATGGCGGGCCTCGACACGACGATCGTCAACGTGGCCTTGCCGTCGATCCAGCGCTCACTACACGCCTCGGTGAGCGGTCTGCAGTGGACGATCGATGCGTACACCCTCGTTATCGCGTGCCTGCTCATGCTGTCGGGCTCGCTCGCGGATCGCTTCGGCCGCCGCCGGGTCTTTCAGATCGGGCTGGCGACGTTCTTGCTGGGTTCGTTGGCCTGCAGCCTGGCTCCGTCGCTCGGGTGGCTGATCGCCTCTCGCGGGTTGCAGGCCATCGGCGGGTCGATGCTCAACCCGGTGGCCATGTCGATCATTGCCAACACGTTCACCGACCGTGCCGGGCGCGCGAAGGCGATCGGCATGTGGGGATCGGTCGCCGGACTCAGCCTCGCCAGCGGCCCGGTGCTCGGAGGCCTGCTGGTCAGCGGGATCGGGTGGCGCTCGATCTTCTGGATCAACGTTCCCGTCGGCCTGATCGCGATCGCGCTCACGCAGCGGTTCGTGCCCGAGTCGCGGGCTGAGCAGCCCCGGCGGCTTGATCCTCCCGGCCAGTTGGTGGTGATCGCGCTGCTGGGCTGCCTGACCGCCGGGATCATCGAGGGGCCACGCAGCGGGTGGGGCTCCGCGCCGATCATCGCACTGTTCGCAGTTGCTGTGCTCGCGGCGATCGCGCTGGTCGTGCTGGAGTCCCGGCGGCGTGAGCCGCTGGTCGACATGCGGTATTTCCGCAGCGCGCCGTTCTCGGGCGCGGCATTGATCGGGGTGGTCGCGTTAGCGACCCTGGGCGGCTTTCTGTTCCTCAACACGCTGTATCTACAGGACGTCCGCGGATACAGCGCGCTGCAAGCCGGATTGCTCACTATCCCGATGGCCGCGATGCTCGGCGTGTTCTCCACCGTCTCAGGCCGGTTGATAGCCCGCCGTGGGCCCAGGCCCGCTCTGATCGTGTCCGGCGCACTGATCACCGTGGGCGCGATCCTGCTGATCGGCCTTACCGCCCACACCGCGCTGTGGTATCTGATCGTCGCCTACCTCATCTACGGTGCAGGGGCGGGGCTGGTCAGCGCCCCGATCACCAACACCGCACTCTCGGGCATGCCCCGAGACCAAGCCGGTGTCGCCGGCGCGATCGCCTCCACCTGTCGCCAGACCGGCGCGGCCCTCGGGGTCGCGGTCACCGGCGCGATCATCGCCACCAGCTCGGCCGGCTTCGTGCACGCCAGCCACGCGGCGTGGGCGGTGGTCGCCGGCTGTGGAGTGATGGTCATCGTGCTCGGCATGGTCTCGACCGGACGCTGGGCGCTGGCGACCGCCGAGCGAAACGGCGCGCGCCTGGCCACTGACATGAGCCCCATCTCTGAAGGAGCCCGATGACCACCCGATCAGCCACGCCGCCAGACACCGCATCCCGAGTGTGGACCGCCCTGCATGAGTTCGTCACCGGACAGGACCGCCGACGTGCCCTCCGTGCCGCCCTCGATCTCGGGCCCGGCAAGGTCGAGGTGCTGATCAAGCTCGCTGACGGTCCGATGACCCTGCGAGAAATCGCACGCGCCGCTGAAATCGACCCACCAGCCGCGACCGTCGGCGTCGACCAGCTCCAAGCGCGAGGCCTGGTCCATCGCACCCCCCACCCCGACGACAACCGCCGCAAGCTCGTGCACCTCACCGACGCCGGGCGTGAAGCGGCCCAACGCGGCCAGGCGATCCTCAACGAGCCACCGCCCGCACTGACCAACCTCGACTCCGATGACCTCGCCCGGCTCGACGAAATCCTGACCCGACTCCAGACCAACAGCAAACCGCTATGAGATACCCGTTACCCGTCCCGCCTCACCCAGGCTCCGCCGATGATCCGCACGCTGGGAACCGAATCCTCCACTTCTTCCTGCTCGAGCAAGACAGCGAGGTCAGCCTCATCGACGCCGGCCCAAGTGGATACCGCGACACCCTGGAGCCCTCCACGGCGGCCTTCGACCGCAGACTCCGCAACCGCGGCCTCCCCATCCGCCAGACATAGAGAGAAGGAAACAGGACCATGCCCGCAAACCCCATCGGCCTCGCGCTGCGCAACCGACACGCCGGACACCACACGCTCGTCTGGGCACTGCCCGACCTGCAAGTACCCGAGAACTTCACCCTCACCAGCCCCGCCTTCGACCACGGCACCCCCATCCCAGAGCGGCACCGCGGCCGGCTCTTCAGGGCCAACATTTCACCCGCCCTCGCCTGGACGACGCCGCCAGCCGAAACCGCGGAACTCGTGCTCATCGTGCAAGACCCCGACGTTCCCCTCGGCAAACCCGCCACCCATGCACTCACCCTCGGCATCGACCCATCGCTAAGCGGCATTCCCGAGAATGGCCTCACCCACCCCAGCCCGATCAGCGGGCTCAAACACGGCAAAGGCGCCCTCGGCCACCGCGGCTGGGCCGGCCCCAAGCCCCCGCGCTCGCACGGACCACACTCCTACGTCTTCCAACTCTTCGCCCTGGATCACCAGCTCGACCTGCCCGACAAGTTCACCCTCGCCGATGCACTCCACGCCATGGCAGGACATGTCATCGCACGCCCCCGACTCGACGGCACCTACGAAATCCGGTAACCGCGCACCAGCAGCACCTTAACCGTTCCCGCCGTCCTCCCGACCCCGAACCCAGACCCGGCCGCGTGACGCACCTTTGCGGCCCTGTCGCCGAAAGTACTGCCTCTCGCGAGCAGAACCACCGCTCACATCGCCGGCCACAGGCCGGCAGACGATTCCCGTAAACCAGTGAACGACAACCGGTGATCAGAAACTGCCCTCGGCCGCCGGAGCCATGGTCCCGTATGCGGATCGTCTTGCGGACGCAGATTTGGTCGTGATGCGTTCAGTCATCCTTCCCAATCGACGACACATCAGTCTCAGGTTCGCGTTCTTCGCTCCCAGCCTCGTACTGGATGCCACGACTCGATCACCAAGTGGTCAGCGGGGGTTCCGACGTAAGTCAAGACCAGTTCGGTGATGTCCAGTTTGAAGAAACCCGCTTCTGTGTGAGGGTTGTCGACCGGTGGCCGGATCCCCACCAGCGAGCCGCTCATCTTGGCGTCGCCGGGTCCAGAGCTGGGATCATCCTTTGGTGGTTCCAGGGTCGGACTGTGGAGCGCGACCCGCGGGTCACGCAGCACGTCGAGAAGCTTCATTGACCCCGGCATCATGCCGAGACTTACCTCGCCGCCGGAGCTGAACTCAATCTCTGACGCGTTGATCCGTGGCGCCCCGTCCCGCCGCAGCGTAGCCAGGGTCTTGTTCGTTCCAGCATCGAAGCACCTCCGAACTCGAAGCGCGAAGTCCGGGGCGTCCTGCTCGATCTCGCGCCAGGAAGGCATCGAGCCATTGTTGCCGACGGCCGGCGACGGGGTCCACCTGGGCCAGGGTGCCCGATCTCGCCATCGGCAACCGGACAGCAGTGACTGCGCTGCGGGGTGGGGCGCCACGCTGCCGCGGATCCTTCAACGAAAACGGATTCGACCATCCGCGGACGGCCCGTTAAAGACCGCTAGCGACACCCTCGAGGGATACGCCTTCTACTTAGGTACTCTTCGGATGCCTTGCGCCAGCACAGCGCCTGTCACCAACACGACTTCGGGGAACGAGACTGCCATGACGATAGAGCCGGACGTGGCCGCGGCTGACACCAAGATCCGCACGCCCCGCCACGCCTGGGTCGGGGCTCTCATGCCGGCAGCGCTCCAGTTCGCGGTGGCCACGTTCTTCTGGGTGACACCCGCGAAGTTCTGGCCCGGGTCCTGGTTCGCATGGGTCTGGGTGATGCTCGGCTGCTTCTCGGTGGCAAAGGCGCTGTGGCTGCGGACTCGCGGCGTCGACCTGACGCACGAGTCCGCGATCCTTCGCGGCTTCCGCCGGCGGACCGTTCCATGGCACGAAGTCCAAGCGGTGGTCCGCAAACATCTGTTCGCCGGTTGGGTCGTCCAACTCATTCCTGAAAGTGGCAAGCCCGTGACGCTTCGAGCTCCGGCGTCGTATTGGGGTTTGGGGGCTGCCAAGTTTGAACAAGACCACCAGCGCATCGGCCAATGGTGGGTGGCGCACCGTGGCGCGTCCTGGTGCCCGAAGTCGCCTCAGAAGTGAGGCGGTACGCCCACCAAGGGGGCTGGCGGCTTCCCCGTAAACCGATCGATCAGCGGACGTCAAGGATGTCCTTGCCAGCACGGTCTACGCTCTCGTGCGCCAGCACGGTCTACGCTCTCGTGCACCGAGTACGCGAGGAGAGATCATGGGCATAGTCAGGTTGAATGATCAGGCAAATCGTTGGATCGACGGTCTCAGCCCAGTCCCACGGCTCCTCGTGTGGGCTGGGCTGTTGCTGATCGGCGCCCTCACAGCGGCGCTGGTGGAATACCTCATCTCTGGCAGTTTCGTTGGCTGGAGAGGAATCGTTCCCTTCGTGATCGTTGGGACAGCGTCCGGCTACGTCGGATCGGAGTACCGCAACCGCAAGCACTCTCGTAGGGGACGCGCTACCGGACGGTCCACGGAACACGCGTAGCCCCTCTTCAAAACCCCGAGCTCGTCCCGCAGCCCGATCCGCTTGCGGCCCAGCGAGGACCTGTCTGTCGGCGCCCAACTGGAGGTGTAGACGCGCCGGTCAGCGTTGGGCTTGCGGAACAGCCGACGTGCCGAATAGTGCTGTCACAACCGCGCCATGGATACGGCCGTGTTCTGGAGTCGGTCAGTCCGAATTTGAGACAGGTAACACCGTTGGACATCCGGCACTCTGGTCATTGGCTGCAGCCGCCTCAGGATGAGTGGGCTGCTGAGGCGCACCCGCGGAGCCCGGTCGACCGGCCTGGGCACGTGGCGACTTGGAGGACACTTCATGAAGGCTCTGGTGTACCACGGACCCAATCACAAGTCGTGGGAAGAAGTGCCCGATCCCAAGATCGTCAACCCGACGGATGTGATCGTGCAGGTGGACACGACCACCATCTGTGGCAGCGACCTGCACATCCTCAAGGGGGACGTCCCGACCGTGACCGACGGGCGGATTCTCGGGCACGAAGGTGTCGGGACCATCACCGAGGTCGGCTCTGCGGTGGGCAAGCTCGTGGTGGGCGACCGAGTGATCATCTCCTGCATCACCTCCTGTGGCTCGTGCTCCTACTGCGATCAGCAGCTCTTCTCTCATTGTCTCAACAACGGCTGGATCATCGGTCACCTCATCGACGGAACCCAGGCAGAGTATGTGCGCATCCCCTTCGCCGAGTCCTCCCTGCACAAGCTGCCCGCGGGGCTTAGTGACGAGGCCGCGGTCATGCTCTCCGACATCCTGCCGACCGGCTTCGAGATCGGGGTGCGCAACGGCCGCGTGAAGCCGGGCGACGTCGTGGCAGTGGTGGGCTCCGGGCCGGTCGGCCTTTCGGCGATGATGACCGCCGGGCTTTATGGTGCGTCCCGCATCATCGCCATCGACCTGGACGAAAACCGACTTACGCAGGCCAGGACCTTCGGCGCCACCGACTCGGTCAACAGTGGCAGCGCTGGCTGGATGGATGAGCTGATGGCCATGACGGATGGCCTGGGGGTCGACGTGGCCATCGAGGCAGTGGGCATACCGCAGACCTTTGGCATGGCCACTGAGATCGTCCGGCCCGGCGGGACTGTGGCCAATGTTGGGGTGCACGGGACCTCGGTGGAGCTGAAGCTCCAGGACCTGTGGATCAAGGACATCGCGATCACCACAGGTCTGGTGAGCACCTCCACCACGCCGATGCTGCTGAAGCTGGTCGCCCAGGGGAAGCTCACACCCGAGAAATTCGCAAGTCACCGGTTCACCTTCGACGCCATCATGGATGCCTACGACACCTTCAGCCGCGCAGCGGAGACTAAAGCCCTGAAGGTCATCATCACCCGCTGATTCCACCCGGCGCTGGTGAAGTGCTCACGTTCCTCACCAGCGCCTTCGGCACAGCAGTCAGGCAGGCAGGGCCGCACTGGGACGGGTAACCGAACGAGCGCGCGCTTCTGCGGGTCGATCGTCTCGCCGCGTTCGAGCATGGCAACGAACGTCTCGATGCGACTGGCTCGCGTGTCATCACGTTTCGCGCTCTCGATCCGGTACAAGACTCCGAAGCGGTTCTGGCTGGTGAGCCTCTCGAACACTGCCCGTGCCCTGGGTGCTGCGGTGAGTGCCGCGTCCAGGTCGGTTGGCAGTTCCATACTCGCCAGGCCAGCGTGTGCCGAGTCCCAGTGGCCATCGGCCTGGGCGCTGGCAACCTGGCTCAGACCCGCAGGTTGCATCCTGCCCTCCGCGATCAGACGCGACGTGCTACCGGCATGTTCCGAATTCTGATCTTGTTGGGTCTGGTCCTGCCGAGCATTTCGGTGGGCATTCGCCGACTGCACGACATGAATCGCAGCGGCTGGTTCTATCTCCTCGGCTTCATTTCGATTGGCGGCATCATCGTGCTGGTGTCGGGTGTGAGGACTCGGGCGAGGGCTCGAATTGCTACGGGCCCTCACCTAAGTATGTCTGAGGTAACCGCCTACGAGTCGGTGTCGGCCGAGGTCTTTCGGTTCCGCCTGGCACTGATTGGATCTTCGTTTGGGGATCGTGATTCGGGATTTGTCGCGGTGCGTTTGCCGGTGAGTCGCCTTGATGGAGGGCTGGGGTTTTCTCAGTCGAATTCGGTGGGTAGCGACGGGTCGCGATGGTGGGCCAGTACCCGCTCGAGCTCCCAGCGGTTCACGCGTCCGGCGGAGAGTTCTGGCAGGTCGTCGATGCCGAACCACCCGATCTCAAGGGTCTCCAACTTGTCCGGTGGCTGCTGTGCGCCGATCGACTGACAGAGGAAGAACAGCTTGTAGATGCTGTTCGGCAGCATGGGTGTGTGTCCGCGTCGGTCACGGTCCGAGCACCCGACCAGCTTCATCACCTCGGCGCCGTAACCGGTCTCCTCGCATGACAGCGGCCTCGCTTCGGGTGTCCAGCGGATCGGCGAACC
>PMJN01000117.1 GCA_003157445.1 Micrococcales bacterium | reverse complement strand
CTTCTGCTCGCCCGAGCCGTCGGCACCGAGGTCGACGAACGCCGTGAAAGCAGGCCACTGGTCAACACCACCACCTCACTTCTGATCACCGCCGCCCTGACGATCCTGGCCTACGCAGTGACCCGGCCCATCATCGCGCTGGACCCCACCCCAGCCACCCGCGCCGTCCCGGCCAGCTTCGCCGTGATCCTGATTGCCGTCTTCGTCATGGTCATCCGGCGCCGTGCCGTGTCCCAGGCGGTCGGCTTCATGATGCTGGACAACGGCATCGCAGCCACCGCGTTCCTGATCACCGCAGGGGTCCCCCTCATCGTGGAGCTCGGCGCATCGCTGGACGTGCTCTTCGCCGTGCTCGTGCTGGGCCTGCTCACCGGACACATGCGAGCCACCTTCGGTGGCACCGACCTCGACCAGTTGCGGGAGCTGCGCGGCTGATGAACTTCCTGTTGCTCCTACCCATAGTCGCTCCCCTTACCGCCGCGGCCGTTGCCATCATCTTCGGCTGGCGAAGGCTAACCTCGTGGGTGACCGTCCTGGCCGCCTTCGCCGTGCTCGTCAGCGGCGTCATCCTCGGCTTCAACCGCCGACCCGGGGTGCGTTTCAGCATCTTGGACCTGTTCCGGGCCGACTCGATGACCATCACCATGCTGATCGTCATCGGCACCGTCGGCACCCTGGCAACCTTGGCGAGCGTCGGTTACATCGACGCAGAGCTCGCCCACGGACACACCGACGCCAAGGGCGCCAACCTCTACGGCGTCCTGGTCCCGATCTTCCTGGCCGCGATGGCATCAGCGGTCCTGGCCAACAACATCGGTGTGATGTGGGTGGCCATCGAAGCCACGACCGTAGCCACCGCATTCCTGGTCGGACACCACCGGACCCGCGCCGCCCTGGAAGCCACCTGGAAGTACGTCGTCATCTGCTCGGTCGGGATCGCGCTCGCGTTCCTGGGGACCGTTCTGCTGTACTTCGCCAGCCTGCATGCCGGCGCAACCAGCGCCAACGCCCTCAATATCGACGTGCTGCTGGCCCATGCCAACCGGCTGGACCCGGCGGTAACCAGACTGGCCGCAGGGCTGTTGCTGTTGGGATACGGCGCCAAGGCCGGCCTCGTCCCGTTCCACACATGGCTGGCCGACGCCCACAGCCAGGCGCCGGCACCGGTCTCAGCGTTGATGAGCGGGGTGCTGCTGTCCGTGGCGTTCTATGCGCTGCTACGCGTCAAGTCCGTAGTGGACCTGACCGTGGGCATTAAGTTCATGCGCAACGGCCTGATCGTCGTGGGACTGCTCACCTTGCTGATCGCCGCCTCACTGCTCTTGGTTCAGACTGACTTCAAGCGGATGCTGGCCTACTCCTCGATGGAGAACATGGGCCTGGTCGCGGTCGCCGCAGCAGTCGGGACCAAACTGGCCATCGCCGCCCTGCTGCTGCACGTACTGGCACACGGGATTGCCAAGACGCTGGTGTTCCTCGGCTCCGGACAGCTGCAGGCCGCCCACGACTCCACCCGGATCAGCGACGTCAAGGGCGTACTGACCCGTTCCCCGATGGTCGGCATCACCTTCCTGGTCGGGCTGGCGATCCTACTGGGACTTCCACCGTTCGCCATGTTCGCCAGCGAGCTGTCCATCTCCCGTTCCATGGCCGGCGCCGGCCTCGGATGGGTGCTGGGTGCCGCGCTGCTGTTCGTGGTTATCGCCTTCGCCGCCCTAGTGCGCAACGGCAGCGCGATGATGCTCGGCACACCAGGGGCGGGGTCACCGGCAATCGTCGTGCCACGCTCGGTCGCCGCGGCCCTCGTCGCCGGCGTCATCCTGAGCCTCGTCCTGGGCCTGACCGTCGGCCCGCTGCTCAACCTCTTCCAGACCGCTGCCACCCAGCTCGGAGGCGCCCGATGATCAACGACCCCGCATACAACGGCGTACCGGCAGGCGTACACCGGATCGCCCTCACCGTGGAAACGGCCCAGCTCAAGGAGCAGGCTGAGGCACTGTTTGAGGATGGCTTCCGCCTCCGTCTGGTTGCAGCCCATGACGACGGCCCCACCTTGCGCGTGGTCTACCTGTTCCTGGCCGGCTCACCGGACCGTCGTATCGAGCTGCACGTCACGCTGCCCGCCAACGACCCTGCGCTGCCCTCGTTGGCATCGCTATCCTTCCCCGCCTCACGGTTCGAACGTGAGATGCACGACCTGTATGGGATCGATTCCTTCAACCACCCCCTGCCCCGACGCCTCGTCCGGCATGCGCACTGGCCCGCCGGCTGGTACCCGATGCGGACCAACGCGGGACCGCCGCCGCCGTTCACCGACACCCAGACGTACCCATTCCTGGCAGTGGTAGGCGACGGGGTCTATGAGATCCCGGTGGGACCTGTACACGCCGGGATCATCGAACCCGGACACTTCCGCTTCTCTGTGGTCGGGGAGAGCATCCTCAAGCTCAAGGTCCGACTCTGGTTCACCCACCGTGGCGTTGAGAAGCTCTTCGAAGGCGTGGATGCCACCAGCGCCATCCACCTGGCCGAACGCATCAGCGGGGACACCTCAGCTGGTCACGCGCTGGCGCACAGCCTCGCCGTTGAGGACGCCCTCGGCATCACCATGAGCCAGCCAGCCCATCGGCTGCGTGCTCTGGTCCTTGAGCTCGAACGTCTCTACAACCACGCCGCCGACGTCGGCTCACTGGCCAACGACGTCGGCTTCTCCCTTGCCAACGCACACGCTCTACGAATCCGCGAAGAGCTGCTGCGGATCAACAACGCCACCACCGGCCACCGGTTGCTGCGCGGCGCCATCAGCCCCGGAGCTGTCAGCCTGCTCAGCCTGCCCGATTCCGCACAGCTGGCCCGGCTGGCCGAAGACCTTGCCGAGGTAGCCCAGCTCACCTTGGACAACACGGTGATCCGTGATCGCTTCACCGGCACCGCGATCCTGTCCTACCAGCAGGCCCATGACCTCGGATGCCTGGGATACGTCGCCCGCGCAAGCGGCCTGAGCACCGATGCCCGCATCGAGCACCCCACCTGCGAGCTGCCCATAACCCCTCTGACCCAGACCGGTGGGGACGTCCTGGCCCGTTTCACCCTGCGGGCCGGGGAGTTCGCAGCCTCCACCCGGCTGGCGAGCCACCTCATCAACACCGCCGGCCAGCTCAGCTTCCGGGGCGAACCGGCAGAGGCCTCAAGAGCCAGTGAGCCAACGGGCCGGGTGCGAAGCGGGGTCGGCATCGTCGAAGCGTGGCGCGGCACGATCGTCCACCGGGTCGAGGTCGATCCTGCCGGACGCCTGACCCGAGCCAAGATCGTGGACCCGTCGTGGTTCAACTGGCCGGCGTTGCCACTGGCCATGGCGGGCACGATCGTGCCCGACTTCCCGGTCACCAACAAGAGCTTCAACCTGTCTTATGCAGGCAATGATCTCTAAGCACTGATCTATGACTTAAGCCACCTGGGTGGCCCCTTTCTGTTTGCCCGATGGGGACAGATCCGGGCGCTTTGCAAGGCGTTAGCACAGGCAGCGTTGCCACAGGTTGGGCCTGGTTACTACAAGGGGATGTGCGAGGTGTTCCAGGGGTTTACGAACTCAACTCACTGGCGTCCTTAGCTGGTGTCAGTGCACTGTTCTGGGTCAAGTCACGGGCCGGCGTGCCATGGTCGGTGCACGCTCGAGGCAACCGGATGCGCCGGGCTCAGAGCGCGCGCAGCACGAGCAGG
Organism: Micrococcales bacterium; assembly: GCA_003157445.1. Taxonomy (GTDB): domain Bacteria; phylum Actinomycetota; class Actinomycetes; order Actinomycetales; family Dermatophilaceae; genus UBA4719. The sequence continues at coordinate 3,051 of PMJN01000117.1, read as the reverse complement.
AACTGCCCGCCGCCCGCCTCGACCTGGGTCGTCACGGCTAGCTGCGGAGCGAACCGTGACAGCCGATCCAACAGCCATGCGGCAGCCTTATCGGCATCAGCCTGGCTGGGGCAGCGAGCCACCACCTCTCGCCCGCCCTTGCGGGTCAGCCGCTGGACGGTCGCGACGATCGGAGCCGGCTCCACGACAAACAGCTCCGGCGACCAGGGGACGTTGGGCTTGACTGCACCCTTGCGCGTGTTGCAGGACCGGTGTGCAAGGCGCTCCGCGCCCGCGGCAGCCTTCTTGGTCTTAGGTGAAGCGCCGCTGTCGATGCTCGGGCCGCGCTCCGCGTTGACGTACGCGTTCGGGTCAACCGGCTCATCGCATAGCCAACAGCGCCAACCATCGCGCTCGCCAACCTCTTTGAGGGTGCTCATGGCCAAAGGCTACGGGTCCGCGATACTGGTCGGACTTCAGGGCTGTGAGTTCCAGGCCCGCCCAAAGGTCGGTAAACGAACGGGCTCGCCGCTCGGATGGCTTATGCCGCGACGGTGGGTCACCAAGGTTGCACGGGCGGGTCTGCTTGCCTTCGAGCACCATCGCCCAACCTGCCCGTCAGCGGGTCGCGGGCGGTCAGACAGTAGGTCCCACCGCTCGGATCCGTCATGACGATCCAGTGCGGCCCACGGCCGACTACTGAGGCGCCGCACTGCTGGTGCCATGAACGGGCAGCCTCAATGTCCGAACAGGCCAGGTCGAGGTGGGCTCCGGCGTCTGCAGGGTTTCCCAGACGCTGCAGCAGGATGCGGATCGCCAGACCCTTGGGCGCTTTGAGCAGGTCGAACTCCGCGCGCGCACCAGCGTGGAGCTTCCACCCGGTCAGCGCGGCCCAGAACGCCCTCTCGACCTCATACCCTGCCGAGGCGACGTCCAGGCACACCTGGTCCAGGCGGCTGCTGGTCCCGCCCGGATGCTCCACCACAGGTGGGCGCAACGCTGCTCCCTGCCATGGCGTCAGGCAGAACAGCTGCCCGCCGGGCGACAGCATGACCGCCCAGTCCGGATGCGGGGCCACGACCGTGGCACCCAATCCTTGGGCCTGGTCGATGGCTTCCGACACGTCGTTGACTTCCAAGTCAAGATGGGCCCCACCTGAGCCGCGCACACCCTGGAGCTTCACAGCCGGGTCCCCCGAGGACGGCAGCAAGGTCGCAAACTCAAGGTCGGAACCGCGCCGTGTCGACAGCTGGCTGTCGGTCACGGTGCTCCAGAACGCGCAGGCCTGATCGAAGCGTTCCAGCGGCCGATCAATGAAGGCCCAGATCCATCGAATCAAGTCAGCCTCCACGTCCTTGGTCGCGGGCGATAGCCGCCCATGGCCACGCTAGGTTCGATCAGAAGTGTATTCGCCGCAGACAAGTCGGACGTTTCATGCGGAGCAATAGAGCCCCAGCCAGGGAAGGTGGGGGCCAGATTCACCACCACGTTCGGGCTATCGCAGGGTGTCAAAGTCACAGCTACCGAGTCGAGCACTGAGGCGGCAGGGCTGCTCAAGGCCTGGAGGCGGTCGCCCAAGAGGTCGTTCCCGAGCCAGCCGCTACGGCAACAGGTGGGGAAGATGGCAGGACACGTGATGAAGGCGGTGGAGTGATGGAGGGGCGTCATTGCAGGAAGCGCTCATCGGTTCCTGCTCATCACTGGACCACGTCTCGCACTGCTCGGCCGGTAGCGACACGTGTTGCTGTGACTGCCGCGGGCAGCAGTCGGCACCGTCAGCAACACACAACCGACAGGAGGGACCGGCATGCTCGACGATCCTTGTCTGCTTCGTTCAAGTAGCGACAATGAAAGGGCGCGGGCATCGTGTAACGCGTTGGGCAGATACGAGCAGAAGGGCTGCTGGGTGTGATCCTCCCGAAAGACCGCGACCCTCGTTTCGTGACGATCCGCCGCGGTGGGACCCTCACCGATTCGGATCACCAGCTCCTCGCCCTGTGGGCGGCATCATGCGCGGAGCACGTCCTCGACCGGTTCGAGTCCGCTCGGCCGCAGGACTCGCGACCGCGTCAGGCGATTGAGCAGGCCCGCGCCTGGGTGCGTGGCGAGATCAGGATGTCCCAGGCTCGCACGGCGGGCGGCCATGCAATGGCCGCGGCCAGAGACCTGATTGGGGCGCCGCGCCATGCCGCGTACGCTGCCGGCCAGGCGGCGGTCGTCGCACACGTCGCCGCGCACGAGCTCGGTGCGGCCGCCTATGCGATCAAGGCCGCACGTGCTGCCGCGCCGGAAGGAGAGGGCGAGAGCGCAGGGCGACTCGAGTGCCGGTGGCAGCACGACCAGCTCCCGGAGGCGATTCGCGAGCTCGTACTCGACGACCAGCGGTTGCGGAACGACATCTGCTGGTCGGTCTTCGACTGCTGAGAGCGAGTCGGGGCGCCAGCACTGCCCAACAAGCGCATCGGTCCGTGCGTCGGCACGCGCAACGGTGTAGCCCCTCCCGTCTAGCCCGAGGTTCTCCCCGCGACTACGTGTCGGGGGGAGCCTCTTCTGCTATGCGGGCTCTCGTCGGTGGAGCTGGTAGCGATAAGAGTCCCGTCCTCCTCGACATACCGGCACCGCCATTGGCGTGTCGTTCCCGACTTCAGCTTCTTGGTGCCCTGACCATGGACCTGTGAACGGTCGCGTCCCTCGGGGCAGAACGGGGACCGTATGGTCTTGAACGCCATGCGACGACCCCCACCCCGGACGCGTAGAACCCGTAGCAGCACTGGGTCCGCGAAATCAGGATCGGGTCGCCACCGACGTTCGCTCCGGTGTGGTCGCACCATCAGAGATGCCAGTCGCAGCCGTGGCCAAGCTTCTTAGGGCCCCTCTGCCAGCACCTGGACGCCCGGTCCGGATAGGTCCTCTAAGGCCGACTTCCGCCCAGATGCGGCCAGGAGCAACGAGATGGCAGGGCCCTCGACTAGCCGACCGGAGCCGACGGAGAAGTCTGTGTCGCTGGCCCTCAGAGTCAACCCGGCCACACGTGTCTTGCCGCCGATAATCGCGTTGCTTGGCATAGAACCC
>PMJN01000258.1 GCA_003157445.1 Micrococcales bacterium | reverse complement strand
GCACGCCGCCAGCGTTCGTCCTGAGCCAGGATCAAACTCTCCGTTGATGTTCAAACCCCAACACCCCAAAGGGCGAAAGGAAAAACAAACCCCGAAGGGTAACTGATTCCAGCCGAGCAGAACGAGTCAAACTGACTCAATTCCAATTCAACCAAAGAAAAACCCGGCCCACCCAGCAACCCCGAAAGGCCACCAAACAAAACCGAGATCAAACTTGGCATCGATTTTTGGCACGCTGTTGAGTTCTCAAGAATCGGACGCACACCAACACAACACCTTCCAGTGTCACATCGGGGCAACCATTCAATGTTACTTGTAATACGCTCACTTGCCTAACGGCCGTTCACATCAACACAACCGATACGAAGACCAGTGCGTTGTGTGGAGCCGGGGCGAGTGTCCACTGTAACAGGCTGAAGCCCGTCCCACGATCCCTTGACGGAACCTGGCGGCACCGAAAACGCGGTGCCCTTTTCTGTGGCTGACACATGCTACAGGGGTGGTTCCACACCCGTAACTCGTGTACTGCCAACCCGCGGGACCGGCCACTTCGCACGGCGCTTGCGCACCTGCTGCAGTGGTGTCCGTTCCTCCCTGTCGGGCTGACTTGCTGAACTTTAGAACCTCACCCCCACCAAACACAAATCCGCTGGTCACAGGCCTGCGAAGGCCAGTTCTGGCGCATTTCGTAAGACGCAGGTCGAGGGTAAACCGCTCGATCAGGACGAACGGCGCGCGGCAGCCAGAGACTTGCGTCCTCTGCGCACCAGTGCTACCTGACCATGGAGGAAGTCTGCTTCGCTCAGAACCGCCTCCAGATCACTGACTTTGACGTTGTTCACAGACGCGCCACCATCGCCGATGACCCGCCGGGCTGCGTTGCGGCTGTCCACCAGGCCGGTCGCGACCAAGGCATCCACCACAGAGTCCCCCGGTGCAACCTCTCCTCCGGGCAGCTCAGCAGTCGCGTCACGCAACGTAGAGGCGTCCAAGGCCGCTGGGTCCCCCTTGCCGAACAACGCCTCGCTGGCGGCCTGCACAGCGGACGTAGCGGACCTACCGTGCACCAGGGTCGTCACGTCAGCAGCCAGTGTCCTTTGCGCGTCGCGTTTGAAGGGTGTCGCGGCCAGTGAGGCTTCCAGCACCTCGATCTGCTCGCGGGTGCGGTCGGTGAAGATCTTGAGGTACCCGATCACCGAAGCGTCCTCGGCGTTGATCCAGAACTGGTAGAAGGCGTATGGCGACATCATCTCCGCATCCAGCCACACGGTCCCACCCTCGGTCTTTCCAAACTTCGTGCCATCGGCCTTGGTGACCAAGGGCGTGGTCATCAGGTGGACCGACTCGTGCTCAGCACGGTTGATCAGGTCGGATCCGGCAGTCAGGTTGCCCCACTGGTCCGCGCCGCCAGTCTGCAAAGTGCATCCGTAGGTTCGGTGGAGGTGCAGGTAGTCCAAGCCCTGCAAGAGCTGGTAGCTGAACTCGGTGTAGGAGATCCCATCCTGGCTAGCCAGGCGAGTCGCAATCGCATCCTTCTTGATCATGGCGTTGACCCTGAAGTGCCTGCCTACGTCGCGCAGGAAGTCCAGCGCCGACATCGGCGCCGTCCAGTCAAGGTTGTTGACCATCGTTGCGGGGTTGTCCCCCCCGAAGTCAAGGAACGGCTGGACCTGCACCTGGATCCGGGTCACCCACGCGGCCACTGTCTCAGGAGAGTTCAGAGTGCGCTCGCCGGTTGCCTTGGGATCACCAATCAGGCCGGTGGACCCACCCACCAGGCAAAGCGCGTGGTGGCCGGCCCGCTGTAGGTGACGCATCAGGATGAGCTGGACGAGGTTGCCCATGTGCAGGCTCGGTGCAGTCGGGTCGAAACCGCAGTAGAACGTGACCGGTCCACCGGCGAGTGCCTCACGCAGAGCCGGCTCGTCGGTAGTCTGCGCCACGAGTCCACGCCACTGCATCTCTTCGAGGATGTCGCTCACGGCGGATCGTTCCCTTCACTGGCCCACATCATTGTCACGACACACCCTGCCCTACGGCGCGCAGGAACCGGCGCCCGGTTTGGATGGACGGACCTTGCCAGGGCGGTACACCGAGACTGTTGGCTCACCCTCGAGCCAAAACCGCCAGGGGTACACCCCCGGGTCACCACCGGGACCACTGACCCCGACGCGCCCTCCGGTGCGCACGATGGCACCCGCCGCGACGGAGGATGTCGCCGCGTTGACCCTGGTCACTGGGGCCAGTGGGGCCACCCGCAACACCAAGGGGCTGGCTGTGGCGGTGGTATCGATGCCGTTCTGAGCGCGCGTCAACGCCAGAGCCATTGCCAGGCGGGCGGGGCCGCGTGCCAGATCCCGGTCGCTAACACCCGCACGACGTGAGCGGGCCACCTCAAGGCCCTCCACGACCTCACCAGCGCGCATGAGCACGGCGCTGGCGGCACCCGCCGGGCCACAGACCAGGTTCGCACACCAGTGCATCCCGTATGTGAAGTAGACATAAAGTCCACCCGGCTCGCCGAACATCACCGCCGTGCGCGGGCTTAGACCCCTGAAGGCGTGCGACCCGGGGTCGTTCGCCCCGCCATAGGCCTCGACCTCGGTCAGGCGGACAGTGACACCCGCGTGTGAGATCGTGCACCCGAGCAACTCAGGTGCCACCTCGAGAACAGGACGAGCAAAGAAGGCACGAGTCAACCGGCCTTGCATCAGATCTCGTTGCCCACCGTGAACGCCCTTGCCTTGATGACGTGCTGGCGCACGAGCTCAAGCTGTTCACGAACGCGTGTCGGCGCCGTACCTCCCTTGGAGTCTCGCGAGTCCAACGATCCGCGCACGCTCAGCACGGAACGCACGGCGGGGGTGAGGTGGGTGGAGATCGAGGCGAGGTCTTCGTCTGATAGGTCCCAGAGCTCGATGCCACGGATCTCACATTCGCGAACGCAGGCACCTGAGATCTCATGGGCGACCCGAAACGACACCCCCTGGCGAACGAGCCACTCGGCAATGTCGGTGGCGAGCGAAAACCCCTGCGGCGCAAGTGACTCGAGCCGGTCGGTGTTGAACGCCATGGTTGCGATCATTCCGGCAAAAGCGGGTAACAGGACCTCGAGGGTGTCGATGCCGTCGAATACGGGTTCCTTGTCTTCCTGCAGATCGCGGTTGTAGGCCAAAGGCAGCCCCTTGAGCGTGGTCAGCAGACCGGCAAGGTCCCCGACCAACCTTCCGGCCTTGCCGCGAGCCAGCTCAGCCACGTCAGGGTTCTTCTTCTGGGGCATGATGCTCGACCCCGTGGAGTAGGCGTCGTCCAGCGCAATAAAGGAAAACTCCTTGGTGGCCCAGAGCACGACCTCCTCGGCGAGCCGGGAGACGTCCACCGCCGCCATGGCACTGACAAATGCAAACTCCGCAGCGAAGTCGCGGCTGGCTGTCCCGTCAATGGAGTTCTCCACCGCACCGGCGAACCCAAGGTCGGCCGCAATCGCCTCGGGGTCCAGTCCGAGGGAACTGCCGGCCAGAGCCCCCGATCCATACGGCGACAAGGCCGTTCGGCGATCCCAGTCCTGCCAACGGTCTACATCGCGCAGCAACGCCCACCCGTGGGCCAGCAGGTGATGTGCCAGCAGCACGGGCTGGGCGTGCTGAAGGTGCGTGCGGCCAGGCATCGCCACGTCGATGTGCTCATCGGCTTGTGCAACCAGGGCATCCACAACGTCTAACACCAGCGAGCTCACCACCCGGGCATGGTCGCGCAGGTACATCCGGAACAGCGTGGCCACCTGGTCGTTGCGCGAGCGGCCCGCCCGCAGGCGCCCGCCCACGTCCGCGCCAGCACGCTCGATCAGGCCACGTTCCAGCGCCGTATGCACGTCCTCGTCGCCGGCGTCGGGAACAAACGCGCCAGACCTAACATCGGCCAGGAGCTCCCCCAGACCGGCAAGCATCGCCTCAAGACTGGCGTCATCCAGCAGGCCTGCGCGGTGCAGCACTCGGGCATGAGCCTGGGACCCTGCGATGTCGTACGGGGCCAGCCTCCAGTCGAAGTGGGTCGACTTGGACAGCGCGGCAAGGGCCTCCGAGGGGCTACCGGCGAAACGGCCGCCCCACAGGCTGACCTTGCCGACCTGCCGCACAACGCTCATGCCGCTGGGATCGTCCTTGCTCACTTGCCCAGCCGCTGGTCACGACCAGCGGCGATCTTGCTGGACAGGCCGTGCAGATGAATGAAGCCCTTGGCCTGGCTCTGGTCAAAGGTGTCCAGCTCGTCATAGGTGGCCAGACCGAAGTCGTAAAGGCTGGTCTGCGAGCGACGACCGGTCACGACCGCGCGACCGCCGTGCAGCGTCATCCGGATGTCACCGGACACGTACTCCTGGGTGGATGCCACAAACGCGTCCAGCGAACCCTTCAGCGGGCTGAACCATAGACCGTCATAGGTCAGCTCGCCCCACTTCTGCTCAACTCCGCGCTTGTAACGACCGAGCTCGCGCTCCAGCGTGACGTTCTCAAGCTCTTGGTGGGCGGTGATGAGGGCGAGTGCGCCGGGTGCCTCGTAGATCTCGCGGCTCTTGATACCAACCAAACGGTCCTCGACCAGGTCGAGGCGACCGACCCCGGCGTTGCCGGCACGCACGTTGAGCTGCGAGATGGCCTGCAGGACGTTGCACTTCACACCGTCGATGGCGACCGGGACGCCGGCTTCAAAGGTGATGGTGACCTCATCGGCGTCGTGC
>PMJN01000517.1:25896-27372 GCA_003157445.1 Micrococcales bacterium | reverse complement strand
CAGATCGCGGCGGCCACCTCGGCCGGTTCCAGAAGCCGCTCCACCAGTTGGTGCTGGGACAGCTCCTGCGGGTCTGCAAGGCCATAGAGCGCGGACGTCGCTGACAGCATTGGTGTGCGGGTCGACCCCGGAGACACGGCGGTCGCGGTCACACCGGTCCCGCGCAGGTCGGTGGCCAAGCCGAGGACAAGCCCGACCACGGCATGCTTGGTGGTGATGTAGGCAGCCAGATGCCACATCCCGCGGTGGCCGGCGGCCGAGGCGACCGCCACAAATCTGCCGGACCGCGGCTCGGGCCGTGCCAACATGGCTGGTACCGCAGCTGCGGCCAGATTCCAGGTACCTCCAACGTTGACGTCCCACAATGTCTGGAGCATCTGCGCCGGCTCGTCCCACAGAGCCTTCCCGCCGCCGATCACAGCGGCAGCCGCCACCGCCGCATCCAGGCCGCCGTAGTCGCGCTCCGTCTGGGATACGACAGCCGCCAGCGCCTGCCGATCCCGGACATCGGCCACCACCGCCTTGACCTGACCCGGCCATCGGGCCGCGACGGCGTCCAGATCGGCGCGAGCAGCCATCGGGTAGTCCACGCCGTCGATGTCCGCACACAGGTCCACCGCCACTACCGTCCAGCCAGCACCGGCCAGGCCGTCGACCACGGCTGCGCCGATGCCACGGGCAGCCCCTGTCACGACTGCCACACGGGGGTTGTGGTCGCCACCCATCCTCAGGCCACCACCCTGGATCGCCCGGGACGCAGCCGGCCCTGGCCGTCCGGCGCCCACGCCTGCACCGACGAGACGACGTCGGTGACCATTGCCGACAACAGTTCTCTGCCCTCCGGGGCCGAAGCCCCCGCGGGATCACCCAGTACCCCGTTCGGTGACACTGACGCCACACCGTCCATGCGCATTCTGCCCAGCAGCGCGGGCAGCGGTTCGAGTGCCCCCGGCTCGGCCTTTTCCAGCCGCACGTCCTCAGGGGCCAGGGCCAGGGCCAGGGACGTCTCCACGCGCCCCGCGTGCGAGTCGATCGCCGCCCCGTCTGCCAGCGGGCTGGGAACACACCCCGCCCAGGCCACGTCGTGACCCTCGACTCTCAGCTGGCATACCGCCGCGACCACGGCCGGTACGTTGCCGCCGTGCCCGTTGACGAACACGCACCGACCCGCCCACGACACCGCCGAACGCACGAGCTCGACCAGGACCAGGTGCAGTCCATCACGGCCGATGGAGATAGTCCCCGCGAAATGCTGGTGCTCGCCGCTGGCCCCGTACGCCAGCGCCGGCGCGACCAGCACGTCCAGGCCACCTTCCTTCATCACGCCCGCTGCCCGATGTGTCACGGCCTGCGCGATGACGGTATCCATGCCCAGCGGCAGATGCGGGCCATGCTGCTCCGTGGAGCCGACCGGGATGAGCAGCATCTGGCCACCGGAGAGCTCAGGGGTCCGGGCGCGGGCCAGCAGGTCGCTCA
>PMJN01000517.1:0-25838 GCA_003157445.1 Micrococcales bacterium | reverse complement strand
TTCAGCTCCATGCTCAGCGACGCCCGACGCAGTCGAAGACCGGCCGCCTCCACAGAGCAGACCGCCGGTCGTGGCACCCGCAGCACCTCGCGACGTCCGCCGTCCAGGCGCCGTTGTGCGCGCAGCTCGGACCCCTGCACCGAGACCGACACCAGGCCGAGCGCCTGGGCGGCGCCGAGCTCGTGGGCGACGAACGCCGGTATGGCGCCCGTGCCCCGATCGGCCGAACGGTCGCCACACAGAACCAGATCCGGCTCGCCCACCGTGCGGATCGCCGCGACCAGCGCCTGCGCCAGGCAGCGCCCGTCATTGGCCAGGTCGCCAATCCAGGCATCCTGATCGGCACCCCCGCGGGCGGGCCACGGCACTCGCATCACCGACGCGCCGACGGCGCGTGCCTCCCTCAGGGTCGCCTCCGCCGCTACCGGCCCGGCCGTCACGGCGAGCACCTGTCCACCCCAGGCCTCGGCAATGCGCAGGGCAGTCTCCAGGCCCGCCAGCTCGGCCGGGTTGGCTCCAGCTGACCGGTCGTCGCGGCTGACGTGCCCGCTGATCTGGTCTACCTCAGGGCGCAGGTCCGTGTGCCGCAGCAGCGCGACGATCAGGGGAGCGCTGTCTGTCATATGCCTCAACCCTTCCGGAAGACGACGCCATGGCCGCCGTCTGGGTAGCTCCAGGTCAGCGCGCCCTGGCTGTTGCACACCATGTAGCAGGTGCCGCACTCGAAGCACTGCTCGTAGTTGAACAAGATCCCGCCGTCGGAGGTCGGAGCGAAGAGGTTCGCGGGGCACGCGGTGACGCAGGCCTGCGTCGTGCACGAACGGCACACGTCGGAGTCGACCACGATGTGCGCTCGTTGGCCCACCCGGAACTCGACGGTCGCCATTCGATCCTCGAAAGCCACGACGGGCAGTCGTTCCGGCGGGTCGACGTGGTGGCTGTTCATGCTCATCGGAAGATCCTCCCGCCCAGCGCTGCGTCCTTGGCCAGGTCGCGCCAACGCACGCCGTGGTCCTTGACCGTCCTGCGCAACAATGCCGTCATCCGGGGCTTTGGCTCGGGGTTGACCACGGTGAAGATTGCCTCGGCCATGTCGCAGATAAGGCTCGTGTACTGCGCGTGAAGGCGTTCGTTCAGCACCAGCTTGGGTGCGTCCTTCATCCGTTTGTGGTCAGAGAGGACGAAGTTCGCCTGCATCGAGGTGCGGTAGGACGCCAGGGCGGCAGCCGAGAAGTCACCTGCCCGGACCGCCTTTGCTGTCGCAGCGCCGGCAGCCAGGCCGGAGCCGATGGCGAAGTTCACGCCCTCCAGCCACAGCCCTGCGGCCAGGCACATCCCGGCCGCGTCCCCGGCGATCAGCAGACCGTCGGTGGCCAGCTTCGGCATCGTGCGGTAGCCGCCTTCGGGAATGAGGTGGGCGGCGTACTCCTTGAGATCAGCTCCGCGCAGTCCCGGGGCGATGGCGGGGTGCGCGCGCAGGTCGGCGATGAGCTCCTCGGGGCGGACCTTGGCTTTGGCCAGGGCCTCGACCGAGACCACGACGCCCACGGTGACGGTGTCGTGGCCCGTGTAGAGAAAGCCACCACCGGGTATGCCGCGGGTGCAGCCGAGCATCTCGATGTCCAGTCCCTCGCGCCGGCCGAGCGCGTAGCGCTCCTCGATGACCTCCGGCGGCAGCGACCACACCTCCTTGACCCCAAGGGTGTGATGGCCTGCGTCGGCGGCCGGCAGCAGTCCGGCCTCCTTGGCCAGGAAGGAGTTCACCCCGTCGCAGGCGATGACCACCCGGGCCCGCAGGTCGCCGCCTGGACGGTCGGTGCGCACCCCGCAGACGCGACCGCGGCCATCGCGGATCAGCCCGGTGGCCACCGTCGAGGTGATCAGCACGGCGCCGGCGTCCACGGCCTTGCCGGCCAGCCACGCGTCGAAGTCCGGGCGGTAGGTGGTCATGCCGTTGAACGGCGCCTTTCCCCAGTTCTGGGCACGGATGTCGACGGTCAGCGCCTGGTGGCCGGTCATGATCATGGTGGATCGTCTGGTGACCCAGCGCTGGACCGGCACATCGAGCCACCACTGGGGCAGGATCTCGTCCAGGACGCGCGCGTAGACGACGCCGCCGTAGACGTTCTTGGATCCGGGGAACGGGCCGCGCTCGAGCAGCAGCACGGAGCACCCGGCCCGAGCCAGGGCCAGGGCGGCCGCCGAGCCGGCCGGTCCGGCGCCAACGACGACAACATCCCAGACCTTTGCGTCGTGCACGTTCTCAGGCATTGGTCGCTTCCTTTCGATCCGAGGCGCGCGGCACATCGATGCCGAGCCGTTCTGCCAGGACCCTCAGCAGCTCGCCGGCGTCGGTCACCAGGGCCAGGTCGGCCATGGCGGTCATCGGGCAGGACGGGTCGATGTTGACGCTGACGATGTGGGTGGGCGAACCCAGACCGCCGGTGTGCTGCGAGGCCCCGGAGATGCCGAAGGCAACGTAGAGGTCGGGGTCGATGCTCACCCCCGTCGTGCCGATCTGCCGTTCGAAACCCACCCACCCGGCGTCGGTGACCACACGTGTGGCCCCCGTGGAGGCGCCCAAGGCCGAGGCCACGGCCTGCAGCAGGCTCATCGCCGCGGGCCCGGCGTCAGCTCCGGCCTCGCGCGGCACCAGACCCGCGCCGCCGGCCAGCACGCGGGCGGCCTCAGCCAGGTCCATCGTGTCAGGGTCGGGCTCGAGCACCTGCACCACCTCGACGTCGCCACCAGGCAGCGCCCCCGGCGTGTTCAGCGGCGGTGTGAACGCCGCGAAGGTGCACCGCTGACCCGTCGGCACCGAGCCGGCCACGCCGGGCACGAGGGTTGCCACAGCCGGCGACTCGACCGTCACGGGCAGGTCGATTCGGCCCTGGACCCGGGAGAGCACCGCAGTGACGGCGAGCTGCGACGCCTCGGTGTCGATCCGAACACTGTGGGCGTTCGCCAGCAAAGGCAGGTCGAGCTCGGCGGCCAGGCGTGGCGCCAGATCCCGCCCGTCTGGTGAGGCGGGCAGGATGACCAGCGGGACGTCGGACAGGCTGGGGGCCAGCGCCCGCGCGAGGCCGCCGGGGCGCAGTCCGCGCTGGGTCTCGGCGGTCCAGGCGTGGCTGGCAGTGGTCAGTGACCTGGCCGCTTCCAGGGCGCGCTCGCCGACCACGAGCACCCGCCCACCGGCTTCAGCCACAGCCTCGTCGGCTCCCATCGGCAGCTGTCCCGAACGGGCCACGACGATGGCTATGGGGGCCTCGGAGCCGAATACGGTCACTGCGGCAGTGGACTCACTCACAGCGTCACCGCCACCCGATGCCCCTCGATGACGGCCGAGTGTGCCCGTCTGGGGGCAACGGCGTCACCGATGCGGTGGACTTCCAGTGCCGGGTCGTCGCGCAGCCTGCGCCACAGCTCGTCGACAGGCTGCTGGTGGGTGGCCACCACGACCCAGTCACACGATCGCGTGCGCTGCGCGCCGGTCGGGTGATGCAGCAGGTCCAACGTGAGGCCGTCGCCATCCTCCCGGGCGCCGGCTCCCATGACCACCAGGTCGGTCGACTGCACGATCTTCTTGGCGTGGGCGCGCATCAGCCACCCCTCCATGTCCAGGGTGATGCCGAGATCCTGACCGACCACCATGGCCGGTGTCATCACCTCAACCGAGGCGCCTCGGTCGGCGAGCAGCTCGGCAACGGAGGTGGCCTGATGGAACCCGAGGTCGTCGACCACCACGACATCGCCGTCCGGGGCGACGCGACCCTCCAAGACGTCACGGACGTCGACCACGCGGGCGTGGTCGCCGGCCCACCAGGGACGGGCGGGGCGTGCGCCGGTGGCCACGATCACCACGTCGGGGCGCAGCGCGCGGATGGCGTCCTGGTCGGCGTCCAAGTTCGTGCGGACGTCCACCCCGGTGCGTCGGCACTCCGACAGGAGGTTGCGCACGATGTCGAGGAACTCGGCCCGGCTCGGTACGCTCGCCGCCACGGCGACCTGGCCGCCGGTGCTCGGTTCACGTTCCAGGAGTGTGACCTCGTGACCGCGGGCGGCTGCCGTCGTGGCGGCCTGCAGGCCAGCAGGTCCGCCACCGACCACGACGACCCGTCGCCCGCGCCGGCGCGGGGCTGGCAGTGTGATGGACTCCCGGCCTGTGCGGGGGTTCTCGATGCAGCCGAGCCAGCGGTTGAGCCCCATCCGCCCGACGCACTCCTGGTTGCAGGACAGACAGGTCCTGATCGATGACCCCTGGCCCGCGCGGGCCTTGGCGACGAAGTCCGGATCGGCGATCTGGGCGCGCACGACCCCGACGAGGTCACAGACCCCCGCGGCCAGCGCCCGGTCGGCCTGCAGCGGATCCTTGAAGCGCCCCACCCCGATGACGGGCAGGTCGACCGCCGCACGCAGGGCGGCCGGGATGTAGTTCGCGTAGCCGGCGGGCACGTGCATGCTCGCCTCGATCATGAACAGCGTCGCGGTTGCCACCCCGATCGAGGTGTTGATGTAGTCGACCTTGCCGTGCGCCTCGACCAGCCGGGCCACCGCGACGGCCTCGTCGATCGTGGTGCCGCCCTCGATGAGCTCATCTCCGCACAGACGCACGCCCAGCGCCCGGCCGGGGCCGATCGCCTCACGAACGACGTCGATGATCTCCAGCAGGATGCGCGCCCGACCCGCCAGCGAGCCGCCGTACTGGTCAGTGCGCTCGTTGGTCGCAGGGGAGAGGAACCCGCGGACGATGGATGAGTGTGAGCACTGGAGCTCCACTCCGTCGAACCCGCCCTGGGCACAGTGGTCGGCGACCAGCCCGTACCCGGCCACGATCTCGCGGATCTCGTGGTGGTCGACGGCCTTGGGCACCTCACGGAACAAGGGGTCCGGCACGGGGCTTGGCGCCCAGACCGGCAGGCGGGAGAACATGCTGGAGGCCTGGCCGCCGTTGTGGTTGAGCTGAGCCAGGATCGGGACGTCATGGGCGTGCACCGCGTCGGTGATCCTGCGGTACCCGGGGATCACCGCTGCGTTAAAACCATGGATCAGCTTCTCGTACGGCCAGTCCGTCGGGTGCGTCGAATGCTCCTCGGTGATGATCATCCCGGCACCGCCCTTGGCCCGTGCTCCCAGATAGGCCGCGTGCTGCTCGGTGGGCAGGCCATCGGCGGCGTAGTTGGTCAGATGGGCGGAGAACACCACCCGGTTGCGCACGGTGATCGGCCCGATCTGCAACGGGGAGAACAGGTAGCGGTACTTGCCTCCCGCGCTCATCGGGCCACCTCGAGCCGGACGACGCTGCGCGATCTCGACCTGGGCGAGCGCGACAGGACGGTCAGCGCCGCGCGTCGGCCCTCCAAGATGGCCTCATGCACGGTCCGTGGGGCCACACAGTCACCAGCGCGCACCAAATCGTCTCGCAACGACGGGTCGGCGCCGACGAGGGCGTCATACAGCTGGCTGTCAGCCAGGCGGTGGCCCGCGTCAACGACGAGATCAGCGGGGATCAGATGTTGCTCGGCGCTCCAGCGTTGCTCAACGGCGCCTCCTTGCAGGGTGACCGCACGCAGGACGCAGGATAGGACCCGGTCCACCCCGGCCTGTTGGAGGCGGGAGTTCGCGTCAGCCAGGTCGCCCGACAGAGACAGGCCGGTGCCGACGATCTGGTCCTGGGTCACGATGCTCATCCGGTGTCCGTGCCGGGCCAGGAGCTCGACGACTGCGACACCGACCGGGCCGCCCACCGGGTCGTGAACCAGCACCCGCGAACCGGCGCCCACCACCTCTGAGAGGGTGCCCCGGCTCGCGGCATCGAGCAGGTCGGCAGCCGTTATCACCTTGGCGCCGGGGTCAGTCTTGTAGCGCGGTGTTGCCGCACGCGACCCGGTTGCCAGCACCACCGACTGCCCGGACGACAGGGCCGCCCGAATGTCGTCCGGGTGCAGCAGAGACCCCAGGGTAAGGCGCACGCCCAGGCGGTCGCACTCGGACACGAGCCAGTCACTGAGGTCACCAAAGGTCTGCCGGCCGGCGGCGACCACGGGCAGCATGCCTCCTGCTCGGTCGGCCGAATCGACGACCTGAACCGATGCCCCCCAAGTTGCCAGGACCCGCGCACACTCCAGCCCAGCGGGTCCGGCGCCGACCACGAGCACCCGGCGACCTCGCCAGTCGTGGCTGGTGGCGACCTCGACGTCGACGTCGACGCTCTCGTGGCCGGAGCGGGGGTCGCCGATGCAGGCCACCACGGGGTTGCGGTTGTCGCGCACCCGGCAGGTCTGGTTGCACCGCACGCACGGCCGCACCGTGCCGCCGGCACCGGCGCGCACCTTCGCCACCAGGTCCGCGTCGGCGATCAGCGCCCTGGTCATCTCGACCAGATCTGCCACGCCCTCCTGCAGGGCCGACTGTGCCATAGCCGCCTTGACCACACCGCCCTGCAGCACCACCGGCAGTGCGCCGCCAAGCGCGTCGCGGATCTGGCGACACAGTTCGATGGTGTGACCGGCAGGCGCGTGCGCGTCCGGGCGATAGGCACTGGCGGTGAACGGTCCACCCTGCACCACCACCAGCAGGTCCAGCAGCGGCGCCAGCGCGCGCACCTGCTCCACAGCCATCTGCGGGGTCACCCCCGCCCACGGCGCCAGCTCGTCACAGGACAGACGCAGTGAGAGGACGACGTCGGCGCCGATCTCGTCGCGGACCGCGGACAGGATCTGGGCGGTCAGCATCAGAGGGTCCTGGCCATAGGCGTCCTCACGCAGGTTGGTCAGCCCGGAGTGGAACTGACGCAACAGTGCACCAACGCCGGCATCGATCTCGACGCCGCCCAGACCCGAGTCGACCGCCAGCCTTGCTCCCCTGACGAACCCAGCCACCAGCAGTGAGATGTCCTCCTGCTCCATGACGACCGGCATCTCTCGGCTAGCCGCGTCGGCGACGCCCGAGGGTGCCCATAAGGCCTGCTGGGAGAAGGCCGTCGACCCCTGCGCCCCGGTGTGGCCCAGACCCGCCAGGACAAGGGTGCCATGGTCGTGGCAGGCCTCTGCGACAGCGGCCCAACCGGCTGCGCAGTCCTGGGCCAGCGGTGCGCGTTCATACGGCCAGTCGCTGTCGTGCACCGAGGCGGTCTCGGTGACAAGCACCCCCGCGCCGCCGGCTGAGCGTCGCGCGTAGTACGCCACGTGCCGCGCGCTGATCGAGCGTCCTTGTCCGAGGTTGGTCTCGTGCGGGCCGAAGAGTACCCGTGAGGGTGCCCGGCGACCTGCAAGGATGACGGGATCGGTCAGGGCCGCCCGTGCCATCTGTTTCAGGCCCTCTTGGAAAGCTGCAGGCCAACGAGCAGACTCTGGTCACAACCGCGGTCCGGGCGGTGCCCGATCGTCACGTGAACTGGTTCGCCAGCATCGGGCTTGGGTGCCTGTCCGCGCACCGAGTCAGCGTGGGAGTGGTCGCCTTCCGGCTTGGGCAGGACCGCCATGGTGTCGCGGCCGGCGAGGGCTTGCTCGCCGTAACCGACGATGCACTCGGGGTCCGGTCCGTCCAGCGGCAGTCCGGTAAAGAACTTTGCCGCCATGCAGCCACCGCGGCACGAGTCGTAGTGCGCGCACTTGGCACACGTGCCGCCGCTCTGGGGCCGACGGAGGTCCTTGAACAGCGCCGACTCGCGCCACACCTTGTCGAAACCCCCGTCCTGCAACAGGTTTCCGGCCAGGAACTCGGCGTGGATGGCGAAGGGGCAGGCGTACACGTCCCCTACCGGGTCGATCAGGCAGACGACCCGCCCAGCACCGCACAGGTTCAGGCCCGGCAGTGGTTCTCCGAACCCTGCCAGGTGGAAGAAGGAGTCTCCCGTGAGCACACCCTGCCCGGCCACGACCAGCCAGTCGTAGAGCGCACGCTGCTGGTCCGCGCTCGGGTGTAGGTCCTCCCACACGTCCGCACCCCGGCCCGAGGGTCGCAGTCTGGTCAGTCGCAGGGTGGCGCCGAAGCGGTCGGCGAGCGCCTTGAACTCGTCCAGCTGGCCCACGTTGTGGCGGGTGACCACCACGGAGATCTTGGCATCCTTGAATCCGGCCTCGGCGAGGTTCTCCAGCGCCCGCACCGCGGTGCCGTAGGAGCCNNGCGGCGTTCTGCTTGTCGATCTTGATGCCGTTGGTGGAGAACTTCACCCCGACCTGGTGGGCCACGGCGTAGTCCAGCAGGTGCCAGAAGTCCGGCCGTACTGTCGGCTCTCCGCCGCCGATGTTGACGTAGAACACCTTCATCGCCTGTAGCTCGTCGATGACCGCCTCGGCCTGGCGTGTGGTCAGCTCGTTCGGGTCGCGCCGCCCCGAGGAGCTCAGGCAGTGGACGCAGGCCAGGTTGCAGGCATAGGTCAGCTCCCACGTCAGGCAGATGGGCGCGTCCAGCCCCAGTGCGAACTGGTCGAGCAGGGGCAGCACTGCAGTCATCGGGGGACTCCTTCAGCGGGGGATGAGGATGCCGGAATGGGCGAGGCCGCCCAGAGCGGCGAGGTATGTGGCCCGGTCACCTTCGGGGACTCCGGCTGTGCTCAGGGCGGAGCCGACGTCTGGTTCGCTGTCCAGAGCGCGGATCACGTCAACGAGGCGTCGGGTCTTCAGAAAGGACAAGCGGCGGGTGGCGAAGTCGTAGGCCAGAGCGCCGAACGACTCGTCGCGCAGGGCGACGCCCGCCGAGAGTCGCCACGGCAGTCTCGGGTCGAACGCCGGCTCGGATATGGCCACCCGGTTCACCTCAGTAGACCCCGCACATTCCATCGATCGAGATCTCTTCGATGAGCGTCTCCTGCACGAGCTGCTCTGCAGCAGGCTCGCCATCTGAGGTCGCGGTGGTGTCGGGGGGGACCTCGATGGTCGGCTGGTTGCTCACTGGTGTTCTCCTGGCGGCTCGGGTGACGGATACAGATGTCGGCAGACCTGGCTGCCTGAGCCGACGCTAGGGGGGATCCACCGCATCGTCTAGGCGTCAGCGCCAGACCTGTCCGAAGGGACAGGCACTCGCCTCCGATCGGTCAGGGCAACCCATCTCTGCATGGACGGTTTTGCGTTCCTGGCCTCCCGCTGCACCTCCAACCGGGCCTAATGTCCCAAGACATCACAGTCAGGACCGCCAAGGAGGACCGCATGCAAGTTGATGAGCTGCTCAAACCGTTTCCCATCAAGGAATTTCACCCGTTCCCACGGGCACTGATGGGGCCAGGAGCCCACGAGATGATCGGGCCGGAGGCGCTCAAGCTCGGTTTCAAGAAGACCCTCATCATGAGCTCGGGTCTGCGCGGGACAGACATCGTGCACAAGATCGCCGAGTCGATGAAGTACCACGGTCTGGAGGTCGTGGTCTACGACAAGGTGGAGTCCAACCCCAAGGACTACAACGTCATGGACTCCGTCGCGCTGTACCAGGAGAACGGCTGCGACTCCTTCGTGTCCATTGGCGGCGGCTCGTCCCATGACGCCTGCAAGGGTGCCCGGATCTCGGTGGCCCACGACGGTCGCAGCGTCAACGAGTTCGAGGGTTTCAACAAGAGCGAGAACCCGAAGAACCCGCCTCACATCGCAGTTTCAACCACGGCAGGCACCGGCTCGGAGACCTCGTGGGCTTACGTGATCACCGACACCACCACGGACCCGAACAAACCGCACAAGTACGTCGCCTTCGACGACGCCTCAGTCACCTCGCTGGCGATCGACGACCCGGTGCTCTACTACGACTGCCCGGTCGACTACACCGCACAGTGCGGATTCGACGTCCTGGCTCACGCCAGTGAGCCCTACGTGTCTCGGCTGAACTTCGAGCCCTCCCTTGGCAACGCGTTGCACGCCATCAAGCTCACCAGCCAGAACCTGCGTGCTGCGACCTGGAACGGCCAGGACCTGGCCGGACGTGAAGGCATGATGTACGCGCAGTACATCGCCGCACAAGCGTTCAACTCCGGCGGCCTGGGCATCATCCACTCGATCTCTCACGCCGTCAGCGCGTTCTACGACACCCACCACGGCCTCAACAACGCGATCGCGTTGCCGCGGGTCTGGGCGTTCAACATGCCCGCGGTCTACCACCGCTTCGCCGACATCGCCGAGGCAATGGGTGTCGACACCCACGGTATGACCAAGCCGCAGGCCGCCGATGCTGCGCTGGCAGCTGCGATCCGGCTGCTGCGCGACCTCGGCATCCCGGAGCGCTTCGTGGATGTCACCAAGGACAGCTACTCCAAGAACCGCCTGGGCACCGGGCCCACGCAGTACTACAAGAACTCCCCGGTGATCAAGGGAGACGGCGCTGACGTGGACCGCATCACCAACCACGTGCTCGGAGATGCCTGCACCCCGGGCAATGCCAAGGAGTGCACCTTTGATCTGGTGCGCCCCGTGGTGGATCACTGTATGAACGGCGATCTGGACGACCTGATCACCTGAGCACCACATCAGCCGGCCCCCGCCCCACGGGCGGGGGCCCCCGGCCGTGGGGCGGTCCCCCCGGATCCACACGCAGGAGATCTCGTGCCGAGAACCCAGCAAACCAATCCAGCAGTCGACTTCGCGGACGTCCAAGACGTCATGGCGCGCTTCGAGGAGCACGGCTACCTCGCCGACCACAAGCTCGCCACGACGGTCTTCCTGCAGACCCGCCTGGACAAACCGGTGCTGCTCGAGGGCCCCGCCGGCGTCGGCAAGACCCAGCTCGCACTGTCCCTTGCCCAGGTGACGGGGCGAAAGCTGTTGCGGTTGCAGTGTTACGAGGGCCAGGACGAGACCAAGGCCCTGTATGAGTGGGACTACGGCAAGCAGCTTCTCTATACCCAGATCCTGCGCTCGACCATCGACGAGGTCATCGCAGGCGCCAAGAACATCGATGACGCGGTCGACAAGATCGGGGCTCAGGAGAGCGTCTTCTTCTCCGAGCGCTTCCTGGCCTCGCGGCCCCTGCTGGAGGCCGTGCGCTCCGTCGAGCCGGTGGTGCTGCTCATCGACGAGGTGGACCGGGCCGACGAAGCACTGGAGGCCGTCCTTCTGGAGCTGCTCGCGGAGTACCAGGTCTCCATCCCGGAGATCGGCACGTTCAAAGCGATCCATAAGCCATATGTCGTCCTGACCTCGAACAACACCCGCGATCTGTCGGCTGCTCTCAAGCGACGCTGCCTGCACCTGTCCCTGGACTACCCCGAGGCAGACCGCGAGCTGGCGATCATCCGCTCCAAGAACACCGGACTGCCCGATGTCCTGGCCCAGCAGCTGGTCACCATCGTTCGCGGTCTGCGCGAGCTCGAGCTTCGCAAGGCCCCGAGCATCTCCGAGACCATCGACTGGGCCCGAACACTGGCCGTGCTTGGTGTTCAGGACCTCACACCCGAGGTGCTGTCCAGCACTGCCAACGTCGTCCTGAAGTTCGAGCGGGACCTTCGCCGTGCCACCGCGGCGATGCCCCGCCTCGTGGATCCCAACGCCAGCATCGGCCCGGCCGTTGGCCAGGGCCATGGACACACCCACGGACCCGGCTCGGGCGCCGACCATGATCACGGCACCCATCCAGACGCGGCGCCTGCGGCATCGCAGCCGACACTTCTCGAGGGCGACATCGATGGCCGCTCAGTGCGCAACGCCATGGACCTGCCGGGTCGCCATGGTCCTGGTGTCTATGGGACGCCGCCGTCAGCGTCCACTCACGCCTTCAGTGGCCTGCGGGGCGCGGCCCCTGGTAAAGGCCAGCGCTCGCCCGCTGCTCGCAGCGCCCGCAAGCGGCCGTTGTAGGCGGCGGTCGTGGAGGAGGCTGTCCATCGCTTCGTGCGGCTGCTACGGCGTCAAGGGGTCCGGATCGGCGTGTCCGAGGCCATCGACGCGATGTCTGCCAGTGCGCAGAGCGGCGTCTTGTCTGACCGGGAGACCACCCGCGCCGCGTTGCGGGTCTGCCTGATCAAGGACCGACGCGACGAGGGGACTTTCGACCGGGTCTTCGACCTCTTCTTCGGCCTGCGTGCCGTCGATGCGCCCGATGACGGTGGCCACGGGCACGCCCACGACGACCTGGCGGACACGGGCACGCTGGAGAGCTTCACCCTCTCCGAGGAACCCAGCGACATTCCGCAGCAGGGCCACTCGCACGGTAAGCCGGACGACATCCGCGAGTTCTTCAACCCCGAGGACCTCGCCCAGCAGTACAACCTGCACCAGGAGGCCAACAAGCTGGACCTCGCCTCGCTGACCGACGAGATCGTTCTGTCCGCCGATAACCAGAGCCTGCAGGACCAGGCAGCGCGGGTGCAGCTGAGCACCAAGCGGTTGGCCAACCCCGGGCGACCTGGAGAGCTGGTCACCGCCCCCGGGCTGGAACTGGACGTCGAGCTGTCAGTGGCCCAGGAAGGTGCGCTTCTGGACTGGCTCAACGACGCCCTGGACGCTGGCGACGATGGGCGCGAGCTCGATCCAGAGGAGCTGGCCGCGTTGCGCGCGAGCCTGGCTGGATTGCTGGAGGGGTTGCCGGCGAAGCTGGCCTCCCACCTGGAGGCCCTGATGGCGGCGGAGGCTGAGCTGGAGACGCGCGAGGTCAAGGCACGCGGGGCGGAACGGGTCGGGGAGCATGAGCGTGCCGAGCTCGAGGAGTCGGTTCGCCGTTTGATCCGCAGCCTGCGCGGCGCACCGCGCTCCCGGCGGACGGTCGCCGCGCGGGGGACCGTCGACGGGCGCCGGACGATGCGAACCAACATGCGCTATGACGGCATCCCCTTCCGTCCGGTGACCGTCAGCAAGGTCAGCGACAGACCCCGGCTGGTCATCCTTACCGACGTCTCCCTGTCGGTACGGGCCACGGCGCGGTTCACCCTGCACCTGGTGCACGGGCTGCAGTCGATGGCCTCATCGGTACGCAGCTTTGCCTTCGTCAGCGATCTCGTGGAGATCACGGACCTGTTCGCTGAGCACCCGCTTGACGAGGCGCTCGGGCTGGTCGTGGCAGGGCTACCTGCCGGGGGAGTACTCGACGTCGACGCCGACTCGGATCACGGCGCGGCATTCGGCACCTTCCTGGAGCAGTTCGGCTCCGCCGTCAACCGCCATACGACAGTCATCATCCTCGGTGATGGGCGCAACAACGGCAGGGATCCCAATCTCGGCGCACTGGAGGAGATCAGCCGTCGGGCTCGCGAAACTGTGTGGCTGACCCCGGAGCCGCGTTACTCCTGGGGACTTGGCTCGTGCGACCTGCCCGCGTACGCGGCGTACTGCGAGCGGGTGCAGGTGGTTCGGGACCTCGCTGGGCTCGAGCGTGCCAACGACGCCCGCACAGAGATACTGCAGTGACCCCGGCCAGCGTCCAGCTGGAGCCACGACCGATCCAGCCCCTGGCCGCCGGAAAGCCGGGCCGCTACGAGGACGGCAGGGTCGTGGTTGACCGGGCGGACGGCGATCTGGGTGATCGCGGCGCTCAACGTGTGGGCTGGGTGCAGACACCGCACTTCGAGGTGGGTCGCCAGGACCAACGGATCCACGTCGTCCACTGGCTGCCGGTCTCGCGGATCGACGACGACCTCACGGGGCTGCTGACCACTGAGCTCTTCGACCCTGGCTGGGTCTGTGGCGCCGACGCCTTCGAGCGCATCTTCACTGGGGTGGTTCTGTCCACTTTCCAGGAGCCCCTGGATGGCTGGGAGCTGTTCTATCGCAACACCCTTGGCCGCCTGCTTCAGGGGCCATCAGGGTTGGCGGGTGCGGGCGGGTCGATCGACGGCTACCGCCCCGTGTATGAGCGCGCGATCTCGCTGGTGGCTCCGGGCGAGATCCTGGAGCTCGGGTGCTGCTTCGGGTTCCTCTCGCTGCAGCTGGCCGCGCGAGGCGACGTTCGTGTGCTCGCAAGTGACGTGTCAGCCGGGACCGTGGGTTTGCTCGATGCCGTGCAGCCACGACTGGGTACTCACGTGCGCACGTTGGTCGCCAACGCTGCCAGAGTGCCCCTGCCGGACCAGTGTGTTGATACGGTCCTGGCCGTGCATCTGTTGGAGCACCTGGACCAGGACGACTGCACCGCAGTCTTCGGCCAGGCCCTGCGGCTGGCACGGCATCGGGTTGTGATCGCCGTGCCGTTCGAGGCGGAGCGCGCCGTCGAGCTTGGCCACGTGCGGACCTTCGACCTGGAGTCGCTGGCCGCGGCCGCCGGCGACCTGCCGTCCGGGTGGCGTGGCCGCATCTCGCAATATCATGGCGGCTGGCTGGTCATCGACCGCATATGAGGACGATCTAGCCGGCGCCCACCTGCCAGCGGCAGGGCCGGTCCCGACAGCTCACGTCCCTTAGATCAGGCCCATCTTGCTGGCGGCATAGACGGCTTCTGCCCGACGAGTGACGTTGAGCTTGCGGATGATGTTGCTCACGTGGAACTTCGCCGTGGTTGCCGAGACGTAGAGGCGCTTGCCGATCTCCCGGTTGGAGAGCCCCTGTGCGAGCAGCGACAGCACTTCTTTCTCCCGCTCGGTGAGCTGCTTGCTCTCCAGCGGTGAACGGGAGTTGAGGCTGCGCACGATGGCCGCGGCGCTACGGGCGTCAAAGGCACTCTCTCCCCGGCTGACCGCCAGGATCGCATTGACCAGCTCGCGGGTGTCCACGTCTTTGACGACATAGCCACTGGCCCCGCTACGGATTGCGCGCACCACGAGCTGGTCGTCGATAAGGGTTGTGAGAACGAGCACCGTGGTGTCCGGGTAGGCCGATGTCAGTCTCTGGCACAGTTGAAGGCCCTCGGTGTCCGAGGAGGCCGAGAGCTTGAGGTCCAGCAGCACGATGCGAGGTCGCGTCAAGGAGACCACCTTCATGGCTTCCTCACTGGTGGCCGCCTCGCCAACGATGGACATCTGAGGATGGCGCTCGAGGATGGAGCGGATGCCTTGGCGCACGATCGCGTGATCGTCAACCAGGACGATGCTGACCACAGTTTGCCCTGACGGCGTAAGAGGGGCACGTGAAGATTGGATGGTCGCGGCGGTCATCGGCTAACTCCTAGGGTCAAGACCCGGTTGTTCGGTCTCGGACGGGATCCCTTCCGAGGCTGCGTGCAAGGCTGTGCGTTCACCTCAGGCAGGCGACAACCAAACCTGTTGTGCTTCTTCGGCTGTGGGACCCGCAGTGAACCGCGGCAGGCCATGGCCTGGCAGCGGGTGCAAGCTTGGGAGTCTCGGCCTTGCCGGTGAAGCGCGAACCTCAACATGTTGCCTCCGGGTAGCGGTTGGAATCCTGGTCATTCTTATGGCCGGCAGGACGTGATGGGAGCTCCTCGCCCGCGGTGGAGCGGTCAACGGACAAGGGCCACGGCACGCGTACTTCGACGCGCAGGCCGCCAAGGCGCGCCCGGCGCAAGGCGAAGGTGCCACCGAGCTCGGCGGCACGGCTGGCCATGTTGACCAGGCCGTTGTGACGCCCGTCGCCATCGCAGGCCTGCCGCAGACGCAACATCCGTCGCAGGTGCGCCGGATCCGAGGTGCCGTTGTCCGAAACCCATAGCCTCACCTGGTTGTCGGTATACGACAGCCGCACTATTGCCCGGGTGGCAGTGGCGTGGACCGAGGCGTTGAACAGCGCCTCGCCAGCCACGCGCGCAAGGGAGTGCTCAACAGTGGTGCCGAGCGCGAACGGCTGCCCCTCCACGCGCAGGGAGACCGTCAGATGTGGTCGATGCTGGATGGCTACTTCGCTCAGCAGCTCGGGCAGTGCGGCGACATCCTCGTCCTCCAGCCCGCCGTGATGCAGCGCGTAGATGGCGGAGCGCAACTGCTCGACAGCTCGCCGGGTCAGCTCCTTGGCGTCGTCGAGTCTTTCCACGACGTCCTGGTGGGTGGTGCCCATGTCGGCGATGTCCTGGATGCACAGATCCACGGCCATTCCGGCGGACAACACGTCCTGCGTGACGCTGTCGTGCAGCTCCCGGGCGATGCGGTGCCGCTCGGCATCAAGCAGNNTCGTCGTGCAGCTGCTGCGCACGTCGGCGCAGGGTGAGGCTGCCTTGGTACAGCTGGGAGCTGTGCATGGACACGGCCGCCTGGTTGGCCAGGATGCGCAGTACTGACAGGTCTGCCGCCTCGAGGTCGCTCTCGAGCTGGTGCAACCCCACCAAGGCGCCCACGACGTCGCCGTCCAGAGTCATCGGCACTCGTACCCAGCCGCGTCGATCGACAATGTGGGCTGCGATCGTCCCTGCTTGCACAGCTTCGAGCTCGCGCCTGACTCCGGCGGGCAGTAGCTGGTCATTCTCGATGAACTGTCCATGGGGTCCGATGGCGAGATACCGAGGCCGGGCGGCGGCCAGGGCGCCATCGGCGAGCCCGAGCAGTAGCCACCGCGACTGAAGGTGCGCACTGGCGGCTCGCATCACCTCCTCGATCAGGCTCCGGGGCCCTTCTACGGTTCGTACCAGGGCGGCGGAGATCGAGTCCAAGGCGCGCACCGCGCGCTCCATGCGCTCGTTGGTTCGACGGTATTCGCGGTAGTAGGACTGTTTGGAGGAGCGGACGCCGGTGAGTGCGGCCAGACCCGGCGCAGGCGCCCTGGTCATCTTGGCGGAGGTTTCTGTGTGCGGTTCCATGCTCATCGGCGATCTGGGGCGCAGACCCGGTCCTTCAGGTCGGGCAGGAAGTCCTTCTTAGTCGGGTTGCTTCTGGCCTGCGACGTAGTCCTTGACGCTGGCCAGCGGTGGGCCGCCCCATGATCGGGCCAAGTATGACGGTGAGCAGATTCTGCCGCGAGTTGCTGCCTTGTTGACTTGGCCGACGAAGTCTTGCCGTAACCGTCTGGGTCAGAGGCCTGTGAGGGAGCTGACCAGGTGGCAGAGCGCCATCTTGGGTGGGTAGTGCACCAGTAGGTGGACATGGTCTTGGGCTGGGTCGAAGTTGACCAGCCTCGCAGGGAAGTCCGCGCACACCTGCGCCATGACTTGTTCGCACCGGGGCCGGCCTCAACCGGCCCATCCTCAAAGCTGGGTGTGGCCTGCTCGTGGCCCGGTTGGAACAGAGAGCACCCGGGCGGGTCGAGAAGGTCAACCTTGCCTGCACGTCGCAGACCTGTAACCCCTGCAAGCACATCGCATCTCACAGTCGTGGCAGGCAGGTGACCTTCGCGTGCGTTTCCTGCGGGCACAGGGCAGACGCCGAGGTGGACACAGCCAGACAAATCGTGGCAGGACAGAGGGTGACGGCACGTGCAGGCCGCAGAGTTCAGGCTCGGTCTTTGAAGCGTGAACCTCAACATGGACGCCCTCCCAAGGTCGCATTGCAGCTGGAATCGCGGTCATTGACGGCCGCGAGGATGTCAGAGCGCAGCCATGAAGAGCGCCTCCACGTCGCGGCGATCGGCCGACCTTGGGTTGGTCGACAGGCACGCATCGTTGAGGGTGCTCATCGCAAGGTGGCCGATATTCTCCTCGCTGACCCCGAGGTGGCGCAGCCCTGTGGGGATCCCAACCTTGTCGGCCAGGTTGCGTACATGATCGGCGAGCATCTCAGCTGCCTCCAGTCCGGGCATGTTCTCGATCTTCAGACCGGCAGCCATGGCCAACGGGATGAACCGCTCGGGGGCGGCGACCGCGTTGTAGCGGATCACATGCGGTAGCAGCACGCCGTTCACCACGCCATGCGGAACGTCGAGCAGCCCACCAACCTGATGGCTCATGGCGTGGGTGGCGCCGAGGATTGCGTTGGAGAAAGCGAGGCCGGCCTCGAGGCTGGCCTGCGCCATCCGCTCCTGGCCTTCGCAGTCACCAGGACTTGTCAGGGAGTCGCACAGGTTGCCGGTGACCAGGCGCACCGAGCTCAGGGCGTGACCGTCGGTCAGCGGGTTGTGCCCCAGGGAGACGAATGCCTCGATGCCGTGCGTCAGCGCATCCAGACCCGTTGCGCCGGCAAGCCACGCCGGCATGGTGGTGAGTAGCCGTGGGTCGGTGATTGAGATATCCGGCACCAGGGCCCGTCCGATGAGGGTGACCTTGATCGAGCGAACGGTGTCGGTGACGACACAGAACTGCGAGACGTCCGCGCCGGTGCCAGCAGTCGAGGGGATCATCAGCAGCGGTGGGATGGGCTTGTCGAACTGGTCGACCCCGGCGTAGTCCAAGATCGAGCCGCCGTTGCCGCTCAGCACCGCGACCCCCTTGGCCGCGTCGATACAGGACCCGCCACCGATGGCGATGATGACGTCGCAGCCTGAGTTGGTGTACTGCTGGTAGCCGGCCTCGATCTCGTGGTCCTTGGGGTTTGGCGTTACTCCGTGCCACAGGGTGGCCACCAGCCCTGACTCGTGCAGGTGGCCCAGCAGCTCGTCGGCCCATGGTGTGGCCATCAGTCCCGGGTCCGTGACGACGAATGGGCGGCGAGCACCCAGACGCTCTGCGGCGAAACCGGCCTCGGCCAGGGAACCAGGACCAAACACGATTTCGGGGGCATGGAACTTCAGTAGTCGTGGTGCCTTGGTCGACATACCGCAGGCCCTGTCACGGGGTACCAAAACGGGCAGCGGGGAAAGGCGCGTCGACCCAGCTGGAGGTCGGGATCTGAACCCTCCGCTGGTTCTTGGGGATCCCAGGCTTGGGGACGCCTCCTGCGCGATGAAGATCGCCTGCTGGTGACGAACAGGCTCGTGGGCCGTTGGCCGGGGAGTTGCTGTTGGGGACTTGACTCGCTTTCGCGCTGACCGCGTTGGGCTCATAGGTCGAAGGCCCCGAGCTCGTCTTGGGTCATCAGTGGCCACCGGGCAAGGAACCGGACGCCCTCTGGTGCCTCGACGGGGAACCCGCTGCCTCGGCAGGGGAGCACATCGACGCTGAGATGGGTGTGTTTGCAGTACTGGTGCTGGGCACGTGACATCCCCAACCGTATGACGCAGGCGAGGTGTCGTCCTCTATCTGGGAGATCGAGCTCTCTTGCCCGCGTACTAGGCCGGCGAAGTACCGCAGGTGGTCGATCCCCCAAGGGATGTCCGCGGCAAGCGTTTCGCCTACCGGCTTGGCGTTGTCCCAGGTCTGCACGACCGCGAGCAGCTCAAGGTTCGCCTCCATGGGGTCGGCGATCTTGTGCACGATGTTCGCTCTGTCGGTTATCGACGTGTGACCCCAGGCCGGTGCCACCTGATGAACAGCGTCCAGGCCAGGCTCGCTGTCCTGGGCAGTGCCTCGGGCGACCTCACAAGACGTGTAACGGGTCACCGGGGTCGGGCCCTCGAAGTGCTTCCCCTTCACGGGAGGCACTCGTTTCCCGCCGATCCAGTTGTCGTACCGGGGCAGATACGAGACCACAGTTCCGGGCTGACCGGGCTGTGCGTAAACAGACATGTGATTCTCCTGGCATCGGTGGTCGTTCCCACGTATTTAGGTGTAGGGATCTTAGAAATCGCAACGTTGCAAGAACGTTGCATGCCCGCCGCCCGCCGTTACTTCTGCCTGGACCTCCTGTCCGTGGGGACGTGTACATGGCTGACTCCTGGTGGTCGGATGAGCTCTCACGGCGCTCTGTGTGATGGTGGAGTTCGAAGGCGGAGATGGTCGTCAGGGATATTGGGCGGCTCGGGTGGTGGCAGAACAGGAAGGCGGCTTCCATCGCCCGAGGGGCCCCTGCCGACCGGAGCGGGCCTTTCCCGTCAGTGACGTGCGCCAGTGGGCGCTCACGGGTGGGTGCCTGCCAGGTATCCACTGCCAACTCCAATTTGCTCAGCCAGTTGGCCACGAGCCATTGGCTCTCAAGGGTGCCGTGTTCGGGCGAGTTCGGTGACTTGGGTCACAGTAATTGCGTTGACCGGCGCATGCCTGCGGTCAACGGGAAGGCGGCGGAGCGCGCCGCGGCGGTGAAGGCAGCTATCTCGGACCTGAAGAACCAGGCTTGCGCCAACCAAGAAACGCGGTCAGTGACCTTCGGTGCCAGTTGGTGGGGTGGGGGCGGACGGCGCCGCTAAGCGGGCGGCGCTGAGGCGCATGTCAGTCCCCGAGCCGTATGCGCCCCGCCCCTCACAAGATTGTCGCAAGGGCGGTTCCCCCAGGTCCCGCTGGCAGCCTCAAGGCTTTCTGTGCCGTGAGATCCCCCATAGCCACTGCAGGGCGATAGTGCACAGAGCGACGACACCCAACATGAGGACCAACCACTCGAGGCGGGTGAGAACACATTCGACTACCAGCCCGTGTTCGACGCGCTCACCGATTTCTTCGAGGACTTCTGCGTAGTAGCCATCGGATGATCTCGTCGGTGCCTGACAGGCACCGACGATCCGAATCTAACCGCAGATGTGCGGCTCGCCGAAGGCGTCGATCAAATGGTGTTCCGTAGCCGCCTGCGGCCGCCGCACTGATCGTCTTGGCAAGCGGTCCTGTGTTGGACGCTCGTGACGTGCGCTCGGATCCACACTGGCGTCGGGCGGCTGGCATCGTCCCAGTTCACGCCCCCAGCGTGAGTCAGAGGGATAAAATGTACGTAGTGCAATTGCACCGGATATGTCTTTGGGCCGCCGTCACGAAAGGTGTTCTCCTATGGGCCTTAGAGATCTCTTTGAAGGCTCTCACGCCGTCATCCTGCTCCTGGTGGTCGTGGCCCTCTTCGGATGGAAACGACTGCCGGACGTCGCGCGTGGTCTCGGCCGCTCGATGCGCATATTCAAGTCCGAGATGGACGAGATGAGTACCGCAGGCAAGACCAGCGCCGGTCGCAGCCACACGGCCGAGGACGAAACGGTTCACAAGTCCCGGCAACGCCCTGGCGAACCCACCGAACTTTAGAAGCACAACCAGTTGCGGGGTTGCGCCACATCAGCAGCCGCGCATCCTGGGTGCGTTAGCGTCGCAAGCCGATCCTTGGCGGCAAACCGGAGGTCCAAGGCGTGCGTCATCTGAACGCACTACTTTGCCGCGTTTGGCTCGTGCTCTACGTCGGTCGTTAGCGGTGATCCCGTTGGCAAGGGACAGGGTGATCCGGTTAAGGTGGACATAACTTAGGTTTTGTGCGACAATAACCCAATGGCGGTCACCTGGTCAGAGAGTGCAGATAAGCACAACATCCCCTGAGATGAAGCTCTCTACGCCATGAGCCACGCCCACGCTATCTTCCCGAACTTTCAGGCGGCCCGCGGCGGCTTCAACCGTTCACCCACGCTGTTCATCGGTCCGTCCCGGTACGGCACGTTGGAGGTTATCGCCATTGTTACCCCACCCGCCGACGTGCACATCTTCCAGGTAATGGCCCTACGAGAGTCGACCCGCAAAAGTGTCGACTACGAGGAAGGAGACCAGTCATGACCAACGACCCGACCATCCCAACGAAGGCAGAGACTGAGGACCTGGCCCAGTGGGCGGAGGCCGGCGAATTCGACCCGAACTTCGCCGGCGGAAAAGCACTGCACGGCGCGGCGGCCGCCGCTGCTGGGCGCGCGATGCTTGAGGCCGCGGGCGTCGACATCGATGCCGTCGAGCGGGCCGTCGGTGGCCGCCCACGGCTCGACCCGGCCGCGCCGCGCGGCGCGCGCTCACCACGCGTCAACGTCGCCATCCCGGAGACCATGGACGAAATCCTCAAGGCTAAGGCCAAGGCTCGCGGCGTGCGCACGAGCGTGCTCGTGCGCGAAGCACTGGCCCGCTACCTAGACGCGAGCTGACGCAGGCCCGTCCTTGTTCGGTGAGGGATCGTCCACCGGGGCGCTCATGGTGAGCGCGGAAAGCCCCGACTTGGCGCACCTTCTACCAACGCAGCGGTCCGAAGCAACGCCCCAGTTGCAGGCAACGGCTCAAGCCGATCAGCCAAGTTCGCCCACAGCCGCATCGACCACTGCACAGCGGGATCGCCAAGACCGTATGTGGCCAGTCGTTAGGAANNGTTCGTCGGGCCGGCGTTAGGAGTGTGTTAGGAGCCCTGCTTTACGTCGCATGCGGGGTAGAGACTCACCGAGTGGCCGACCCAAAGGCCACCTGATGACTGGAGTCCGCGCGCCGAACCATAGGTGCTGTTCGCCTCAGTCAGGGTTGCCAAGCGTTTGCTGTCTGGAGGTTCCTGATGTCTGTTCTCACTGATCTGCACAGCGCTTTCCCGCTGTCCAGACGGCGCTCCACGCGCCCAGGGGCCCCGGGCAGTGACGTGGTGGCGAAGAACACTACGGGTGGCCGGGTGCGGGTGTGGTGGGACATGCACCACCTCGACCCGCTGACCCGGCATTACTTGGCGGAAACTGCCCGTCGCCAACAGGTCGATCAGCCTTACACGCTGACGGCCCGGTACTGGTCTCTGCACTGACACGGAACTGGTCAGCGGCCGGGTTGGGTGCTTTGGCGGGCCTGACCGAGGCTGCACCGCTCGTTCTCGTGGTCCTTGTGCCTGTTCGCGTTGCGCGCAGCCAGCTGGGGCCGCAGAAAGCGGTTTCGTCATGAGCAGGCCGGCGATGAACACGGCCACGATCGCGACCACAAGGATCCCATAGATCGGCGAAACCGGTGCCGCCCGGCGCGCCACCTCATCCAGGCCCATGTCGAAGATCAACAGGGCGCCGCCCACTGCGGTGAACGAGCAGTGGGCTGTTTCGATCGCGCCGCTGGACGTGCCGGTGGACGACGTGGCGAACAGTCAGGACCCAGCAACACCGAGTCGGGTCTCCTTGGCCTCCATGCCCGCTTCGGCCAGCCTGAGCGCGGTCCCGCGCTGAGCAGCCTCCAGCGACCGCGCCACCGCACGAACTCACGCGACGATCACGCTCACACCATCAAGATCATGATCGATCCAGGCTAGCCAGAGGTGGACGGCCTCGAGCCGATCTGGGCGTGATCACCAGGGGAGGGGTACCGCCAGTGTCAGCGTGGAACTCGCCGGTGGGGCCTGGCGGCCGATGAGTGCCATCCGGAGGGCGACTTCGACCGGGTCCGGCCGGGTCTCCGGCCCCGGGTGTGGGCTGTGTGCCCGTGCAAGGGCGTCGCCAGCTACTACACGGTCCAGGTCAACGGTGTCCAGGACGCCAACGCCGCCTGGACCTACCGGCATCCGTGGCCGCTGGCTGGCAGGATCAAGAATCACGTGGCGTTCTGCAGAAATGTGCTCGTAGTCCACGCCGATCAACTCACCGGCCTCGACCCGCGAGGTGTTCGACTCGTCAACTAGCCATCCGTGCTCGAACCTCGCGCCGATCTAGAGCGCCTCGAGGTTGCCGCTGGCTGACAGCCGCTGGCTGCAGAGCACACCGTGAACCCGCCACCACTGTGATGCGAGGTGTCAACAATGGCTGCATCTGCTGGATCAGGGCCCTTCCAGCACGACCCGGTCACCTGTTCGTACCCGCCCGTGACTGGTCACCACCGCATCGACTCCGAAGTTGATCTCGCCTTGGCTCTGCCGGTATCCCGAGAGCTCGCCCAGCAAAGGGGCATCTTTACAACCGGTCACCGGATTGAGATCGATCACGGCGCACCGGGGCACGATGGCCCGTACCGCCAAGGTGGCTTGTCCGACCTTCAGCTGGCGCCCGACCCATGAGTCCTCGACGTGGGGTTCGGCCTCTGCAGTGTCGACAAGGAAGGTCGAGCGGAACCGGCTGCTGTCGACCTCGGTGCCCAGATGCTCGCAGAGCAGACGCATCGAGGTGGTCGTCACCAGCGTCACGCAGGCCCCGTACACGACCTCACCCGCGCTCGCCGAGCGGGCCAGCACAACGTCGTAGCCGAGGTACTGGGAGTAAGCCTGCGCCCAGGGGCCGGCGCAGGCCTGGACGGCCGCGCTGCGGCCCCAGTAGTCGACCTTGAGCGTGTCGCCGCTGGCCGACGGCACGCCCGCCACGGTGCGGTCGCCGAATTCCACAGACAGGACACCGTCCTTCCATCGGGGGGTTACCGCCAGCAGCGAAGGGTTTTCCACCGTGCGCAGCACCCGACCGCGCGCGGGGTCGACCAGACAGAACACGCGGTCGCCCACCGGCCCGTCCGCGCTCAGGTCGGCGAGGTCGTGGGTCAGGTGGCGCCCGCCCTTGACGGGGGTGAAGCCAATCCTGTCGATATGCACCGACCCACCATGTCACGGCCAGTTGCGACCCCCGTGATGGCCAGATCTGCAGGCGCCGCCCCAAGGCGAGCCACGGGTATCAACTGTTGCTGCACAGTAAGTAGCTCGCTTCGATAGTGAACTTGAGGCAGTGGGCTATCGCAGCGGGGTGTGCCCGCTCACCGGTGGTTGCGGGAAGGGAGGCTCCCGGCCCTGGCGACCCGTGTGCGTGGGTTGATCCTCATCGACCAACTCGCCCAGCACCGTGCCCGCTGGGGTGAGGGTCGTATGCCTCTGCGTGTGCCCGAACCTTGCCAAGCGGTCTGTGTGCTCGACCACGATCGTGCTGACATCCGATCGAGCAGCAACCTCAACGCCTTCCTGCGGCGCCGGTTCAGCACGCACTCCCGAACCCGGCACCGCCCAAGGCACCAACAACGGGACTGCCCTGCCCAAGGTAGGACTGCGCTCAGAAGCTCACCCATGCTCACTGACGCGATGAAAGATCGATGCGGCGAGAACACAGCCCGGCCAACGACACGGGCCAACTGGCGCTGTGGCCATCTACGCTGATCCGGTGACCCAGTCCTTGCCGGTGCCGGCGCCCGCACGCGAGATCCTCGACAGGCTCCAGCAGTGGTCGCCGGTGGCGCCCNNGACGGCGGCCCCGAGCACCTAACCGGCAGCTGCTTCGTCCTTACCCCTGACCTATGCCAGGTGCTGTTGTGCTTTCACCGCAAGGGCCAGTTCTGGGTGCAGCTTGGTGGGCACGTGGAATTGCAGGACAAGTCGGTGGCAGCGGCGGCCTATCGGGAGGCTCGCGAAGAGAGTGGCATCACCGACATCCGCCCGTGGTCCACGATGCCCGTCGACCTGCACCGCCACGGCTTGAGCAGCAGATTCGGGACGTGCCGGGTGCACTGGGATGTGGGATTCGTGGCGTTCGCCGACGTGGATGCGGTACCCGTTGTCAGCCCGGAGAGCGAGGCCGTCGCGTGGTTCGGCGTGGACCGGCTGCCTGCTCAGGTGCCCGAGGACTTCCCGTTGCGCCTTCACACGGTCCTTGCCGAGCTCTCCTGTCAGCAGGTGTAGCGGGGCGCCAACCGCTGCCGCGCGCGACCAATCCATTTGTGGTGATCATGGCCGAGGTTTGCGGGCGCTGGCCAAGGTGGCGTTCGCCTCTGCTTGCCATTTGCCCCTGCCCGAGAGCCCAGCCGAGCAGATGGCTGGATCGCCAAGACCGACGCCGTTTGTCGACGGGCCGGCGCTGACTGGCGCAGGCTGCCCGGACCCCAGCACCAACCCACTGTCGAGCAACCCGCTGCCGACGTCGACTTCGGTCAATCTAGCCACCTTCGGGGTCATGAGAGTTTACGTTTGTTAGTGGGGAGAGTTACTTCAAATCAAGGGGCCGTCCTTGTATCCACTACAGAAGTCGTTCATTGCGGGCGCCGTCTGCACTGCCCTGACAGGGGTCGCAATCGTGGCGAGCCCGGCAGGTTCGGTGACGGCGGTCGCTCCGAGCGCGAGTAGCCCCACCGCCGCCACTTCGGCCCAGAACGTCTTCAATCAGATGACACAGGCACAGCGAATCGGCCAGCTGTTCATGGTGGGTGGGCCGGTGACAGGGCTGACGCCGGCGACGACCTCGGCGATCTCGCAATATCACGTCGGCAACCTCATTCTGACTGGGCGCACCACCGCCGGGGCTGCGTCGGTGCGGTCGCTGACCAGTGCGAGCGACGCGCTAACCAGCACCGCCGCGACAGCGGGGGTGCCCTTGTTCATCGCAGCGGATCAGGAGGGCGGGTACGTCCAGGTCCTGCAGGGTTCGGGATTCTCCCAGATGCCGACG
>PMJN01000243.1 GCA_003157445.1 Micrococcales bacterium | reverse complement strand
ACCGACGTGGGTCGGTGCCTCGTCGCGCAGGACGTTGATCAGCATCGAAGTGAACCCATAGACAGCATTGGTCGGCTGACCGGTGCTGGTGGCGAAGTTGGCCACCGGTAGCGCGAAGAACGCCCGGTAAGCCATCGAATGACCGTCGATAAGAAGGAGTCGGCTCACGCATGGCAGCCTAGGCCCCTGATGACCAACGAAGAGACAAGCAGGTTGATGGGCGACAAGCACGAGCAGGTTCTGGGCGCACCGAGCGCCATGAACATCGGCGCCCTCTGGGACAGCGAGGCGATCAAGCTCATCCAGGTGCCCGGCCAGCGGGTCCAGGCTTCGATGCCCGTCGGGGTCGCGATCAACGCCACCGCCCACAGGGCAACGCCGGCCCCAGGCCTGCCGGCGACAGACAGCCTCTGAGAACGGATCCGGCACATGCACAACGCCTTTCCCGGGCTGGGAACTGTCATCAACATCGCCACGATCGTCTTAGGATCCCTGCTCGGTATGGCCGTGGGTCACCGACTCCCCGACCGCACCCGGTGGGTGGTCACCGACTGCCTGGGCCTGACGACTCTGCTCATGGCGGGCCTGTCGGCGTTCAAGGTGCTGGACCCCTCATTGACGTCCGCAGTCGGTGCGGGCGCGCCGGTACTGATCGTGCTCGGCAGCCTGTTGATCGGCGCCATCACCGGTTCGCTGCTGCGGATCGAGGGCCGACTGGAAGATCTTGCCGGCGTCATCCAGACCAGGCTGGCACGTCGCCCGCAACTGGTCGGGGCTCAGGAGAGCGGCCAGGGACACGAGGCCCGAGAACGCTTCATCGAAGGCTGGCTGAGCGCCTCTTTGCTGTTCTGCGTCGGACCACTAACGATCTTGGGCTCATTGTCGGACGGGCTGGGCAGGGGGATCGACCAGTTGACCCTCAAGGCCGTGCTTGACGGTTTCGCCGCTGTGGCGTTCGCATCGTCCTTCGGCGTGGGCGTTCTGCTCTCGGCCCTGTCTGTTGCCGTCGTTCAGGGCCTGTTGACGCTGCTGGGAGTTCTCCTGGGTTCGATGCTGCCGGACGCCCACGTGGCCGCCCTGACAGCCACAGGTGGACTGCTGCTGGTGGGGATCTCACTGCGGCTGCTGCGAATTCGTGAGATCCCTGTGGGCGATCTGCTGCCCGCCTTGATGGTGGCCCCATTGCTCACCCAGGTCGTGGTGATGCTGCGCTAGCTAGCTCAGGTCAGGATGCCGGGGACCCACCGGACATACCAGAGACGACCGTGGCTGCCACCTCGCGCATCCCCATGCGGCGGTCCATCGCGGTCTTCTGAATCCAGCTAAACGCCTCCGGCTCACTGATCATCAGCTTGGCCATCAGGACGCCTTTGGCCCGGTCGACGATCTTGCGGGTTTCGAACCGCTGCCCCAGGTCAGCGATCTCGGCCTCCAGCGCGTGCATCTCGACCCAACGGGAGCGCGCGATGCTGATAGCCGGCGCCAGGTCCGCCGCGGTGAACGGCTTGATGATGTACGCCATGACGCCCGCGTCGCGAGCACGCTCGACCAACTCTTTCTGGCTGAACGCCGTCAGCATGACCACGGGCGCGATCCGTTCCTTGCCGATCTGTTCAGCCGCGCTGATGCCATCGAGAACCGGCATCTTGACGTCCATCAGCACCAGATCCGGCTTCAGCTCACGGCTGAGGGCAATTGCCTGCTCACCGTTGCTGGCCTGACCAACCACGACGTACCCTGACTCGACCAGCATCTCGGTGAGGTCCAGGCGGATCAACGCCTCGTCCTCCGCGACCAGGATGCGGACTTTGCAAGGGGCGGCAGGTGGGTTGGCTGGGGGGCTCGGCAGAGGGTGGGCGTCGTCGGTCACGCAGGTCAGCCTACCGACTGCGTGCAGCACGCTGACACACTCGGCCCGGGCAAACAAGGTTCATCCGTCAAGGATCTAGTGCTGGTGAACTCGAAGTCCTACATTTTGCCCATGTTCGTCCATGTCATAAGAATGGCCACGCGAGTTGTCATGTACCTGTTCTGCGCAGTCACCCTTACGCTTCTTGTCGTTGCCGTGACTGCAGCGTCTCTTTTGGGCTTGACCCTTGCCGTCCAGGGGTGGGTCACCAGCCCACCAACAACGATCCAGACTCCTGTTGCTCACGCTCAGCCATAAGCTTGTCGCGCCTGTCAGCAGGCCCGTTTCACGAACCCTGGCCTAGGACCGGACTTAGCCTCGAGTTCGCGCGGACAGTTATGTGGGGGGCCTCGTTTCCACCTATCTTCACTCATTGTCAGGTAGAAGAGGCGATTGTCGACCCAGTCCGACCATGTTGCACACCTCTGCCAGGCGGACACAGGATCCAGGAGCCCAATGCTCAGCATTCCTGAGGTTGACAGATCCAGCACAGCGGTTTGCCCAGAGCCCGCTCGATCTCGGGCATGGGCCTGCCCTTCATCTGTGCAGGCCTCGCCATCTGCGAACTCATTCTGGAGGAGCGCCTGCCCCGCGCTACGAAGATGGACGCTGCCAGCACCGATGCCCTTCCTGTGCTTGGAGATCGTCGTTGGAATTCTCACCCAATCCGAGGCGGGCGAAGTGTTGTCACGGCGGGCTTATCGGCCCTATCGTCGCCTCAGCGACGAGACTTAGCACCTCAGCGACGAGAGGAAGCCAGATGTCCGACTACAACGTCAGTTTCCGCAGCGTGAAGCGTGGATACGACACAGCCCAAGTGGACCAACATCTGAATGAACTGGCGCAGGCAGCGGCGTCAGCCTGGAAACAGGCCACCGAGCACACTCGCCAGATCAGCGATCTCACGGCCGCCAATCACCAGCTCAGAACTGAGGCGCAGGATAACGCCGAACGGGTCCGACTGCTCGAAGATGCACACAGGGAGGCCACGGCACCTACCTACACAGGTCTTGGCGAACGCATCGGCACAGTCCTGACACTGGTAGACAACGAAGTCAATGAGCTGCGAACACGCGCCCAGGCGGGCGCTGCGAACAGCCTTACGCTCGCCGAAGAGAACGCGCTTGCGACCCGTCAGGACGCGGACAAGTATGCGAGAGAGACATACAGCACAGCCCAGGATGGGGCGACCCGGATGCTGGAAGAGGCCCGACAACAGGCGGACAGCCTCCTGCGAGAGGCCCAACAACAGGCGGACAGCCTCCGAGACGACGCCAGACGGGAGGCAGAAAGCCTCCGAGACGACATCGACCGCCAGACAATGGCCCGGCAGGACGCAGACCGCCAGGCAATGGCCCGGCGGGAGGAGAGCGAAGCCCTCTACGAGCGGGCACGTGCAAACGCCGCGGCCGCGGCAATCGACTTCGAGACGACTCTGGCGGCGCGTCGAGAAGCGTCGGCCTCGGAGTTCGCTGCGCAGGTAGCGGGAGCCGAACAACAACTGGCCGCGATCCGGCAGCGTTCCGAGCGGGCTCGCAGCGACTCCGAGCGAGCGCAGCAAGAAGCTGCGTCGAAGATTGCCCAGCAGTTGGAGCAGGCGACGGCGCGCGCTCAGACACTGGTGGCAGAGGCCAAGACCAAGGCTGAGCGCATCAGGGAAGACTCCGAGCGCGACCTCGCTGCCGCGATACAGCGTCGTGACAGCGTCAACGCGCAGCTCGCCAACGTTCACCGCGAGCTCGCTGCGCTCGGTGTTGCTACCACGATCAGCCCGATGCGACCTGCAGAAACTGCCGTCGACCAGGACGAGGCCGGCGATGAAGCCGAGCAGTAGGTTGTAGCCGAGCAGTAGGTTGTAGCCGAAGGACAGGCCGACGTCCAAGAAGCGGCTGACTCAACCACAAGAGCCGCACCACGGCTGAACCTCAATGAGTGAGCGGTTCCGGATGCCGCAAGGGGGAGGTCCGATGCTTTCCAGCCGCCACAGGTACGGCGTCGACAAAGCGCCTCGGCCACCCAGACTTAGGGCTATGCCCCGACCTCGGCCCGTCACGGTATCCGGTGTTGAACGTGATTGCTACGGCTCGACACGCTTGGACCCGACACCGCGTCACAGCAGTCGCGGCTATTCGCCTTAGTGCGAGCTTCCTCTTGCGTCCGCGTCGTCCTGTCTGGAGACCCGATATCTGGCAGGTGTTGCTTCGGGAGTACATGTGCTCGCCTCATACTGCGCGACATCATGTGCAGGTGCGCCGTCCTGGATCTGCAACGGGAACATCCAGAAACCAGCAGGCTGCCGGTCTAAGGCGGCTGCCCCAGACCTCAACGTCCGCCAAAAGACGCGCTCAGCCGATCAGCTCGGCCAACGACGAGGGTTCGGCGAAACGATCTCGGGCAAGGTCATCTGAGATGACCGTTAGGTGTTCGCCGTGGGTCGAGGCTTCGGGTCCTGTGGGTCTTTCTCCGCACCAGTCGCTCGGATCCACGTATGCCCTCCACCATTGCTCACCGTGAAGGTCTCTACACCCATCCCAACACGTCCGATACAGGTACGCCCTCCACCATTGCTCACCGTGAAGATCTTTACACCCGCGCCAACATGTCCACGGTGGCCAGCCGATCAAGACGGTCCAACTCTGCCACCTCAGCCTATCCAGGCGATCCAGCCCCCCCGCCTCACTCATCCGATCGGCTCTGGTGGTCCGTGCCACATAAACCAGCAGCCACAGAACCGAGACCGCACCGAGCACACACAATAATGAGAAGAATCCAGCCCCGACGAATGTCGTCATTTCCCCTTGTCCCCCTCAGCGTGGCACATTCTGCCCCCCACGAAAACGGAATCACGCGCTCCCGTTTCGTGGGACGTAATGCGATTTTTGCGCGATGTTACGGCTGACCGCAAGTGATCTGGCAAGGGGAATGCTGATGCTTTGGATTCCGACTCCGCGGCCCACCCCCGTCGACCGGCGTCCAACCCCAGAACATGTGGCACCGCTCGATCAGTCATGGGGGCCATGAGCAGTTCCGTGAGCTCATTGGCCGTCATAATCGGACGGTGTCATGCCATGACTGACAGCGGACGCGAGAAACTGCCCGGCGAACAGCCCACGATGCCACCCGGTGGTGGACTGAGAGTGGACACGAGATCTGACTCGCACAAATCGGTTTGCCTCGCCGCGTCCCGCCGTTGAGGCCCCTTCTGCGGTGCGGTTAGCGCTGCTCAAGCGCATCCGCCCCAGGATGGACACCGTGAAGTCCGTCGAGCAGATCGTGAACACGCTGGAAGCATTTGGTGTCGCTGCCGCCTGAATTCTCGATCGGCGTTGACATTTGGTTTGACCGGGTCGTGTCAGTGATCCCGCGGAGCTGGTTGGGGTCTCCCATCACACGCTTGCCCGGTACGTCCAGGCCCGTGACAGCGGACACGAGAAGCTGCCCGGAGACGGCCACGAAGCTGCCCGGTGGCGGACATGAGAACTGCCCGCTGACGGTCATGAGATCTGCCCGACA
>PMJN01000127.1 GCA_003157445.1 Micrococcales bacterium | reverse complement strand
CACCTGCTGTCACTCGCCCGCCCAACAGGAGCGGTCGACCGCTCGTACCTGCCGATCGCCGGGGACTCCGCGCCGGCGAAGACGGCGGTGACCGAGTTCATCGACTCCATCGGGTACAGCGTCGTGGACGCGGGACCGCTCGCCGACAGCTGGCGGCAGGAGGTCGGCACACCGGTGTGGGGGACCCCGTACGGGCCGTACTCGAACGAGAAGGGCAAGCCGGCCAGCGAGGACACCATCCGTGCGGCACTGGCCACCGCAGCGCGATAACCGCAAGTTGGCGCGCGCCGCGACATCGTCCGTCGTGTTGTGGCCCCGTCCGGTAAGCATCGGGCGAGGCCATCACGCGGAACTCGTCGCCGTCCGGATCCGCCACGATCTGCCATGACTTCGACCCGCGTCTAACAGCCGCGACAGAAGGGGATTGCTTCGTGGGTCTGAGCGCTAATTACGTCCTCTGGCGCCTCTTGGGACGGTGGACGTACCTACCGACGGTGCGCGCGTGGCCTTCACTCGCGGCCGGCCTCCACCCGGCCGTCTGGGGCCTGCACCTCCGGCCTCACGCCCCTCACGAGGAGCCACAGCCCGAGGCCGAGTTCGGCAATAAACCCGATCGCCCACGCCGGATAGCTGATCGCGGGGTGCGCCGGGGCGAGCAGCACCTGGAGGAACCAGACGAGCACCGCGACACCGTCGAGGAGGAGGAGCCATCCGAGGACACGGGGCAGGAACCCGGAGCGCAGCACCAGCCAGCCGAGGGGGAAAAGCCACGCGGAGAAGAACAACTGGGCCGTGACGAACCCGATCCGGTACGTGCTGACCGATAGCAGGGCAAGCCCGTCGAGCTGCGGGCTGGTGAGAGCCCGCACATCCACGGCGCTGTCCCCCTGCGCGAGGACAGCGAGGAGCGGCAGATAACTCGCGCACTGCACGGCCACCCCGACGGCGTTAAGGACGAGGAGGAGCAGTGCCAGCGGCTCGTCGACCGGGCGCAGCAGCGTGTAGAGGGCCCAGGCCGTGAGGACGAAGAGCAGGGCCGAGCTGAGCGCCGCGACGAGCCCCCATCGGAACATCACCTCGTCCCCGGAGATCGTCGCGCGGAGGGTCTGCGCGTCGCTCAGCCCGATGTGGCCGAGCGAGCTCGCGAGCACGTTGGCGAGGATGTACGCGAGGTACAGGCCACCCGCCCAACGGGCGACCGTGCTTCGGGCCCACCGCCCTGTCGTGACGGTCATGACTCAGCCTCCCGCCTCCTCCCGGGACGGTGACGGTCCCCTCGGGTCCTTCGCGGGCGGGTGACCAGCCCGATGGTGACGCCAAGTGCGAGGATGCGCACCCCGTTGAACACCGTGGCCACGAGCAACCAGTGACCGGGGTCGGCTAGGTCCGAACGCAGCTTTGAGGGCACCTCGCCGAGCACGGTGAGCAGGACGAGAGCACCCACGCCGAGCAGCAGGGCCTTGCGCACCTGCCCGGCGCCCGGGACCCGCTCCCGGTACCGCACNNCGAGATGACGAGGTTGGCCGACCAGAACGCGGCCGCTCCCGCGAGGGCTGGAACCCACCACCCAGTTCCGGCCGATCTCGTGGGCCTCCGACTCCGGGTGCCCGACGGGGGGGACCTCGACGATGTCCATGACCAACTCCCACGGGCCGAACGCTCTACCCGGCCCACATCCAGCATCCTGCGGGACCCGGCCCACGTCCAGCATCCTGTGGGCAGATCCTGATGACGGCCGGCTGCCGCGAGTCACATCCGCCGTCCCCCCGGGCCGCCCGTCCCTTGG
Organism: Micrococcales bacterium; assembly: GCA_003157445.1. Lineage (GTDB taxonomy): Bacteria > Actinomycetota > Actinomycetes > Actinomycetales > Dermatophilaceae > UBA4719. The sequence goes on along the minus strand of PMJN01000127.1, from coordinate 1,235 downwards.
GCTGCCTCCCACTCTCCCAGCGGGCCGACCTCACCAGGCGCTGCAGCCCGACCTTCCCGCGGGTGCCGCGCCGAGCGCGTCATTCCAGCCTAAGACTCATTGGGAGACAAGGCTCCGACGCCCTTCCGACTCTCGCGGGCCTCCTCATCAAGGTCATGTAGCAAACCTGTCCTCGGATTCTTGCGGACTATTTGCAGACCACGGAGCCCAAACACCCTCTGACCTTCGCAAACGCGCGGATTCAGACGTTGAAGCGGAACTCCACCACGTCACCGTCGGCCATGACATATTCCTTGCCTTCGATGCGGACCTTACCCGCGGCTTTGGCCGCGCTCATGGACCCGGCAGCAATGAGGTCGTCATAGGAGACGATCTCAGCCTTGATGAAGCCTCGTTGGAAGTCGGTATGGATGACTCCAGCCGCCTGGGGGGCCGTCCAACCCTTGTGTATTGTCCAGGCCCGCGTCTCCTTGGGCCCAGCGGTCAGGTAGGTCTGCAGTCCCAGAGTCGAAAAGCCCACTCGTGCAAGCTGGTTCATGCCGGTCTCCTCGACGCCGACAGACTCCAGCAACTCGGCGGCGTCTTGGGGCTCCAGCTCCGCTAGATCCATCTCAAGCTTGGCATCGAGGTAGATCGCGTCGGCGGGGGCGACCAGCTCGGACAGCGTCGACCTGAGCGAGTCATCCCCTAGCTGGTCCTCGTCGAGGTTGAAGACGTAGATGAACGGCTTAGTGGTCAACAGGGAAAGCTCGCGGATCGCCTCGAGGTCCACTCCGGCAGCCGCGCCCGCGGCGTACAGAGTGTCCCCGGCCTCGAGCACTTTCTGGGCAGCAACCGCGTTGTCCAGAGCGCCCTTGCGGTCCTTGTTGACCCGGGCGTCCTTCTCCATTCTCGGCACTGCCTTTTCCAGGGTCTGCAGGTCCGCCAGGATCAGCTCGGTGTTAATGGTCTCGATGTCATCCTTGGGACTGACCTTGCCCTCCACGTGCACGACGTCGTCGTCGTTGAAGACCCGGATGACCTGGCAGATTGCATCGGCCTCACGAATATTGGCCAAGAACTTGTTACCCAAACCCTCGCCTTCAGAGGCGCCACGCACGATGCCTGCGATGTCCACGAATGACACCGTCGCCGGCTGCACACGCTTGCTGGCGAAGAGGTCGGACAGCACCTCGAGCCGGGGGTCGGGCAGCGCGACCACACCGACGTTGGGCTCGATCGTGGCGAACGGGTAG
>PMJN01000270.1 GCA_003157445.1 Micrococcales bacterium | reverse complement strand
GTTCGGGCACAGTCTCCGGAAGCGACCTCGCGCACGGCGCTGTCCCAGGCCAGCGAGTCGCACGCATGAGGATCGGCGTCGTGACCTTCCCTGGCTCACTGGATGACCACGACGCCCACCGGGCCGTCCGCGTCGCCGGCGGCGAGCCCGTTTCGCTGTGGCACGGTGACGACTCGCTGCGCGGCGTCGACGCGGTGGTGCTGCCCGGTGGCTTCTCCTATGGCGATTACCTTCGAGCGGGTGCCATCGCCCGCTTCGCACCGGTCATGTCCGCGTTGATCCCGGCAGCCCTTGGCGGGTTGCCCGTGCTGGGCATCTGTAATGGGTTCCAGATACTGTGCGAGTCGCACCTGCTTCCCGGCGCGATGATCCAGAACGACCATCGGACCTTCATCTGCCGCGAACAGCGGCTGCGAGTCGAGAACGCCTCGACCGCCTGGACGTCGGACTTCGCCCAGGATGACGAGATCACTATCGTACTGAAGAACCAGGACGGCCAGTATGTCGCCGATCGGAATACCCTGGACGAGCTCGAGGGCGAGGGTCGTGTCGCCTTCCGCTATGTCGTGCACGCTGCGGGTGCTCCGGACGCGAAGTACGACCGCTTCGCCAGCCGCAATCCCAACGGCTCCTATCGCGACATTGCCGGTGTCAGCAACGAGCGCGGAAATGTCGTCGGCCTGATGCCTCACCCCGAGCACGCCATCGAGCAGGGCTACGGTCCCTCGATGGACGGCCTGAAGTTCTTCACATCCGTCTTGAAATCAGTGGTGAACGCTTGACATCCTCCCGGCCATGAATGACCAGGATTCCAACCGCCCACCCGGAGGCAACGTGTGCAGGTTCGCGCTTCACAGACAGGGCCAAAACTCCCAAGTCGCCGCGCGCTGCCGCGCCATGGGCTGGTGCGGTTCACTGCTGGCACATCCAAACAGTGCCGGGCTTGGTTATCACCCAACAGGATTGAACGCACACCCTTCCACCGACAGCCGGAAGGGTTTCCTCCCGGCCCTCAACGACCGGGTTTCCACCCTAGGAGTCCGATGACCTCCGTGGCCAAGGCCAGCATCGACGCAGCGACCCTGATCCAGACCAACATCGACACCGTCGCGGACGCGTCGATCACTCCGGACACTGCACAACCCTGGGCCGAGCTTGGGCTGAAGGCTGACGAGTACGCGCGGATCCGCGACATCCTTGGCCGGCGTCCGACGATTGCCGAGCTGGCGATGTACTCGGTCATGTGGTCCGAGCACTGCTCGTACAAGTCCTCCAAGATCCACCTCGCCCAGTTCAGCCAGAACACGACCGACCAGATGAACGAAAAGCTCCTGGTCGGCATCGGTGAGAACGCCGGAGTCGTCGACATCGGGGACGGCTGGGCGGTGACCTTCAAGGTCGAGAGCCACAACCACCCGTCCTACGTCGAGCCCTACCAGGGGGCTGCGACCGGGGTCGGCGGCATTGTCCGCGACATCATGTCGATGGGTGCGCGCCCGATAGCGGTCATGGACTCGTTGCGTTTCGGTGCCCCAGATCACCCGGACACGTTGCGGGTGCTCCCGGGGATAGTCGCCGGTGTCGGGGGTTACGGGAACTGCCTCGGCCTGCCCAATATCGGTGGCGAGGTCGTATTCGACCCCTGCTACCAGGGCAACCCGCTGGTGAACGCATTGTCGGTCGGCAAGATGCGCATCGAGGACATTCACCTGGCCAAGGCTTCGGGCGTCGGCAACAAGGTCGTCCTGTTCGGGGCCAAGACCGGCGGCGACGGTATCGGGGGTGTCTCTGTCCTGGCGTCAGAGACGTTCGACGCCGATGGTCCGGCAAAGCGCCCGGCAGTGCAGGTGGGTGACCCGTTCGCCGAGAAGGTGTTGATTGAGTGCTGCCTTGATCTGTACGCCGCACATGTGGTCGACGGTATCCAAGATCTTGGCGGCGCCGGACTGTCCTGTGCGACAAGCGAGCTCGCGTCCAACGGTGACGGTGGTATGCGCGTCTGGCTCGATCGGGTCCCGTTGCGCGATGCCACGCTGCGCGTCGAGGAGATCCTGATGTCAGAGTCCCAAGAGCGGATGATGGCAGTTGTCGAACCGGCCAAGCTCGAGGAGTTCATGGCGATCACAAGGCGCTGGGACGTTGAGGCAACGGTGGTCGGCGAAGTGACCGAAGGCAAGCACCTCGAGGTCTTCTGGCAGAAGGAGCTGATCATCGACGTGCCGCCCCGGTCCGTGGCACATGACGGCCCCGTCTACAACCGTCCGATGCAGCGACCGGCATACCTGGATGGCCTGCAGGCGTCCGTACCGGACGACCTGGCCCGCCCCGCAGACGGCGCGGGACTTGCGGCAGCGCTGTTGGCGTTGATGGCGTCCCCGAACCTGTGCGACAAGTCCTGGGTCACCGACCAGTACGACCGTTACGTCATGGGCAACACGGCGCTTGCGATGCCCGACGACGCGGGGGTGGTACGCGTCGACGAGCAAACCGGTCGTGGTGTCGCGATCTCGACCGACTGCAACAGCCGCTACGCCAAGCTCGACCCCTTTGCCGGTGCTCAGTTGGCCCTTGCGGAGGCGTACCGCAACGTCGCGACTGCCGGCGCCGTCCCGCTGGCGGTCTCCGACTGCCTGAACTTCGGCTCGCCCGAGGACCCGGGTGTCATGTGGCAGTTCGTCGAGGCCGTGCGGGGCATCTCTGAGGGCTGCAAGACTCTCGGCATCCCGGTCACTGGTGGCAACGTCTCTTTGTACAACCAGACCGGCGACGTCCCGATCCATCCAACGCCTTTGGTCGCGGTCCTGGGCGTCATGGACGACGTGGCCTGCCGGACGCCCTCAGGTTGGAAGACCCCTGGTCAGGTCATCTACCTGTTGGGCACCACGACCGACGAGTTCGGTGGCTCGGCATGGACCCAGGTCGCGCACGACCACCTTGGTGGGATGCCGCCTCACGTCGATTTTGACGCCGAACGCAAGCTCGCTGAGATCTTGGTCAACGCCTCGCGTCAGGGGATCGTTGCTGCCGCCCATGACCTGTCTGAGGGTGGGCTTGCGGTCGCTCTGGGCGAGGCGTGCCTGCGCAACGGGGTTGGCGCCCGGATCTGGCTTGACGAGGTCGCCGGACGCGACGGCGTGGATGCCTTCACCTTGCTGTTCAGCGAGTCGGGCGCTCGGGCGGTCGTTGCTGTTCCTGGCAGCGAGCAGGTCCGGTTCACTGACCTGTGCATCAGTGGCGGGTTCGCCCATGCTCGTATCGGCGTAGTAGGGGATCAGGGAGGTGGGCTGGACGTGCGGGGCCAGTTCACCCTGCCGCTCGTTGAGCTTGCCAGCGCCCACGCCTCGACGTTGCCGACCATCTTCGCCTCGCGCTGAGTCCGGCGCGCTGCACGCGCGCTTTGTGTGTGTCGACCCAGCAAGTGGCCTAGGCACTGACGAGCGTCCTGATCTCCATCACCAGGAAGAATGCGATCACGGCCTCGCTGACCAGCCAGGAGTTTGCGTTCATCCAGTTGCGCATACGGGGCATCAGCGTGTCCGCATGCCTACCCATCAGCAGGAGAACCAACAACGGCGAGGCGATCAGAATCGCGGTCAGGAGCAGGAAGCCGACGGTGTGCCACAGAGGTGAGCCGTGCGAAGCGAGGTAGGTGCCGACCGTGAATGTCATCATCACGTCGGTAGGCATGACCAGGAACAGTATGAGACCCAGAGTGAAGGAGCCCCTGGGATCCTCGGTCTGCAACGTGCTCATCCATTTGGGCGGCTCCGCCTTCTCTCTGCCTCGAAAGGCCCAGATCGCCGCAATAATCAGGATCACCACCAGTACCCAGTCTGCGGTCACCGAAGAAGAGCCTTTGGTGGAGGGCTTCAGCTTCAATGCCTTGGCCACGTAGTAGAAGATCGACGGCGCGACCATCGTGGCTAGGACTGCTCCTGCCACGAATGCGAATGAGTTCTGCCGTGGCTTCGTGCTCGTCGTGAGCAAGATGGCCGTGATCATCTGAGGCCCGGCGACCATCACGACTGCCAGCGGCAGCACCTTCAACAGATCCGTCATCTCTGCCTAACCTCGAACACCCAACGACACCGCTGATCAGTTCATGACCGAGACTGGTAGTACTGGGCGCGCCGCACATCATCTAGTCAGGACGAGTTCGCCCCTCGTGCCACATCGCAGTCGCGCCGTGCTTGCGAGTCGAGCGGGCAGTCATGGCAGAGCTCGCTCAGCTCTGATCAGTTCGCTGCTGGGGCAAACCCGGTCGTTCAGGGCCGCCAGGAACACCTTTCGGGCCTCGATGGAGGGCTGCAGGTTCAGCTCTGGGCGGCGATAACCAAACCGTGTCCATCAATGACACGACCCGCGGGATCATCAGCACGCTCATGTCCCAGGGACGAGTCCGCCGGGCGTGGCTCGGGATCGTCGGTGCACAGATGCCCCTTCCTCCGACGATGGTTACCAAAATGGGTCGCAGCAGTGGGCTTCACGTCGCGTAAGTGATGACGCAAAGTCCGGCAGCGCGGTCCGGCCTGCGGGTTGGCAACATCGTCGTATCGGTCGCAGGCGAGCCCGTCGCCTGCACCACCGCCGTTCAGCGCATCATGGTCGAGGACGCGATCGGACGCCGGCTGGAGATCACGGTGTGGCGCAACGGTGCGCTCGTGGACGTCATCGCCGTGCTCCGCGAACTCACGGACGCGTGAGCATCTGCGGTGCCCCGTCCTGTTGAACGGGCCCTGTCAGCGCACGCGCCATCCCTTCACGGGCGGGGGTGGGGGCGACTGGGCGCTGTCCGAGATCGTGAAGGCTGTCGATCCGGCGAACGCTCTGGCTAGCTGGATCCCGTCGCGCAGCCCGGTGGGAAACGGCATCTTGGCGACCTGCCGGCGTAGGGCGGCTATGTCCAGCGGGCTGTGCGAGGCAGCCATGACGGTATTGCCGAAACGCTTGCCCTTGAGAATCTCGTGGGTGCCGATCAGGGCAACGTGTCCGAATACGGTGGCCAGGCCGGCATAAACGCGCCGCAGGTAGGCCATGTTGGGCTCGTCGGCGGTGTTGAGCAGCATCGTGCCATTGGCCCGTAGCACCCTGGCGGTTTCGGCAAAGAACCCCACAGTGGTGAGCTCGGCTGGGACGCGCCCATCGGCGAACGCGTCGAGCACCACCACATCGGCGCACGCGTCTGCCAGCTGTGCGACCCCGGTAAGGCCGTCCACGGGGCGCACGCGGATCCGGTGCTGGCGTGGCAACGGCAGCTTGCGGCGCACGAGCTCGGTCAGGGCGACGTTCGGCTCCAGAACGATCTGCGGCGACCCGGGGCGCTCGGCGTTGACGTACCGGGCCAGGGTCAGACCGGCGCCGCCGATGTGGGTGACCCTGATAGGCCCAGCCGGCAGCGTGTCGATGACCGCGGCGAAGTGGGCGACGTACTCGAAGCCGAGGCTCCCGGGATCGGCGAGGTTGACGTGCGACTGAGGGCTGCCGTCCATCATCACCGTGACGCCGCCGCGGCCGTCATCGTCGGCCACGAGCTCGATGCGTCCGACCTGTTCCTGTGACACGTGCACCAGCCTAGGTGGAACTCTGCCTCACTTCGCCGGTGAGCGACCAATCCCGGGCGCAACCAGCTGTGTGTGCACGAGCTCGGGCGCTGACGGCCCGACGCTCGAACTGCCGCAGATCAGATAGTAACTGACCACCACCGCCAGGCATCCGATCGTGGTCAGGGCCTCAACATCGCCTTGATGGCCCGACGCTCATCCATGGCTGCGTAACCTTCGGCCACCTTGTCCAGCGGCAGGTCGAGATCGAAGACCAGGCCCGGGTTGATCGCCCCGGACAGCACGTCGTCGCGCAGGGCCGGGAGGTACTGGCGCACCGGCGCCACGCCTCCGGCGACCCCGACATTGCGCGAGAACATCGAACGTACGGGTAGCTCGACCCCGTGCGGCACCCCGACATAGCCGACGGTGGCGCCCGGGCGGGCAATCTCGATTGCTGTGGTCATCGACTGACTGGTACCCACGCACTCCAGAACCGCGTCGGCGCCGACACCTCCGGTGAGTTCGACAATGGCGGCCTCGCCGGCCTCACCGCGCTCTGCGATGACATCGGTGGCACCAAACGATCGGGCGATCCGTTGGCGTTGCTCGTGTCGGGACATGGCGACAATCCGCTCGGCACCCATCCGTGAGGCGGCAAGGATCCCTGACAGGCCCACCGCGCCGTCACCCACCACCACGACGGTGTCGCCTTCCTGCACGCCGGCGGCCATCGCTGCGTGCCAGCCGGTGCCCATCACGTCCGAGAGAGCCAGAAGCGACGGAATCATCGCGTCGTCAGGGGTTTCGCGGGTCGCCACCAGGGTGCCGTCGGCCAGGGGGACCCGGACGTACTCGCCCTGTCCGCCGTCGGCCAGCAGCCCGTCGCGGTCGGGCCCGCCCCAGAAGCCGCCCGCCGAGCAGGCCGACTGGATCCCGACCCGACAGTTTGGGCAGGTGTTGTCGGAGTACATGAACGGTGCGATGACGAAGTCGCCCTTGTGCAGCGACCGGACCGCCGAGCCGATCTCCTGAACGATGCCGACGAACTCATGGCCAATGCGGAACGGCTCGGCGAGTGGGTTGTCGCCGCGGTAGTACCACAGGTCCGAGCCGCAGACACACGCGGCAACGACCTTCACGAGAGCGTCGGTCGGTTTCTGAATTGTCGGGTCCGGCTGGTTCTCGAGCCGGACGTCGCGGGCAGCGTAGATCGTGGTCGCCTTCATAGGTGCAACCCTAGATCGAGCAGGCGAGGACCAAGATGCCACCATGGACGCCATGGCACCGCGCCGCAGGATCCCGCCTGCCGAGGGTCGCCATGCCCTCGCCTTATGGCGAGGTGACCCGTCCGGGGCGCCGAAGGCAACGGTCGCCATGGCGGTCCGGTACGCATTGGAGGAGCTCGCTGATCGGGCGCCGGGGCGAACACTGGAAGTTCGGGTCCCACCATATGGCGCGGTGCAGTGTGTGCAGGGCCCCCGGCACACCCGGGGCACCCCTCCGAACGTGATCGAGATGGATGCCCGGACCTGGCTAGACCTGGTCACCGGAACGTCGGACTGGGCCAGCGCTCTGGCCGGCGGCGCAGTGCACGCCAGCGGGCAGCGGGCCACCCTGGCAGGGTTGTTGCCGATCGCGGCGGACTAGCCTGCAACCATGCGATTTGGCCTGACGATCCTGGCGGAGCGCCGCTGGTCTGAGGCGGCCCCGATGTGGCGTCGTGCTGAGGAGCTCGGCTTTGACCATGCCTGGACCTACGACCACCTGGTCTGGGGCGGGCTGCCGGACTCGCCCTGGTACGGCACCGTCCCCACGCTGACGGCTGCAGCCATGGTCACCTCGAGGATCGCCCTGGGCACATTCGTCAGCTCGCCGAACTACCGCCACCCTGTGACGTTCATGCGTGACCTGCTGGCCCTGGACGACATCTCCGGAGGCCGGCTTGTGTGCGGAATCGGTGCCGGAGGCGACATCGATTCCGCCATTCTCGGCGGGCAGCCGCTGACGCCAAAGGAACGCTTCGAGCGATTCTGCGAGTTCACCGAGCTGCTTGACAGGCTGCTGACCCAGGACCACGTTTCTCACCGTGGCACGTACTTCTCGGCTGTGGACGCCCGCACAAGGCCCGGGCCGGTTCAGCACCCGAGGATCCCGTTCGTCATGGCAGCCAACGGTCCGCGCTCGCTGCGCCTGGCCGTGGAGCATGGAGCAGGCTGGGTCACGACCGGCCCCAAGGTCGAGACGCTGGCCCTGTGGTGGGCCGCCCTGGTGGAGATGTGCCGGCGGCTGGACGAGGCTTTAGCCACAGCGGGCCGGGATCCCGCCACGCTGGAAAGGCACCTCAGCCTCGACTCCTCCCCACAGTTCGCTCTGGAGAGCGTGGGCGCGTTTGAGCAGATGGTGGGGCGCGCGGACGAGCTGGGCTTCACCGATGTCATCACTCACTGGCCCCGACCCGATGGCCCGTATGCCGGGGACGTCAGCGTGCTGGAGCGAGTCGCCTGCGATGTCATCCCCAGCTTCCGTACCCCCGCAAGCCCAGGAAGGCGCCTGCCCTGACTACGCAGACCTAAGCCTGCCGTCAAGATCGCCGGACTCGGTCCTGCACTAACCTCGGCGGCCCTTAGGCCGCAGGGGAATCCGGAGACCTCATCAGCGCAGCGTTGGACGTGCATGTTGGCTCACGTGAGTGCTTCACGTCTGGGCGAGCTGATGACGATCAAGGCGACCACCGGTACCAGGCTTGGCGGGTCATAGGCTCACCTTCGCAGTTTGTGAGGGTGGTGGATTATGTTGGTGTCGTGAGTCAGCCGTCCCGCAAGGTCCGCAGCGTTCCCAAGTTCACGGCGTTCCTGCTTACTGGTGGTGTGGCAGGGCTGCTCATCGGTTGTCTCCTGAGCTTGGCTGGCCCGGTCGATACCAGCTACGACCCATCCGCCGTGCTGGGGTTCCTCGGGTTGATCTTCGCCGGGCTGGGCGTGCTGGGCGGGGGCATCGTCGCAGTGCTGCTCGATTGGCGGCGCTGAGCACTGCGCGACGGGGCTGGCCGGTGTGGCGGCCCGACCAGGCGCCGGGCTGTGGGAGACTGTGAGACGTGCCACGCGGTGATGGGCGACTGACCCACGATCTTCTTCCCGGCGAAAAAGCTCCGCAGGACGCCTGTGGGGTCTTCGGAGTCTGGGCTCCCGGCGAGGACGTCGCCAAGCTGACGTACTTCGGGCTCTATGCGTTGCAGCACCGCGGTCAGGAGTCGGCCGGCATCGCAGCCAGCGATGGCCGTCGGCTGCTGGTTTACAAGGATATGGGCCTGGTCTCCCAGGTCTTCGACGAAGCCAGCCTGGGATCATTGAAGGGTCATCTGGCCATCGGCCACTGCCGATACTCCACCACCGGCGGCAGCACCTGGGAGAACGCCCAGCCGACCCTCGGCGGCACCGACGACTCCACCGTCGCACTGGCCCACAACGGCAACCTGATCAACTCGGCCGAGTTGCGTGACCTGCTGCTCGAGCGTCACGGCGAGGCCTTCGCGCGCCAGCTCGGGGGCGAGCTGCACCGCGGCAACACCACCGACACCGCTCTGGTCACAGCGCTGCTCTCCAGCGACCCGGACCTCAGCCTCGAGGCCACCGCGATGGATGTGCTGCCCAAGGTCAAGGGCGCCTTCAGCTTCGTCTTCATGGATGAACACACGCTCTATGCCGCGCGCGATCGTCATGGCGTCCGGCCCCTGATGCTGGGCCGCCTGGAGCGCGGTTGGGTGGTGGCCAGTGAGTCCGCGGCGCTGGCGACGGTCGGTGCCAGCGTGATCCGCGAGGTACAGCCCGGCGAGCTCATCGCGGTCGACCAAGACGGTCTGCGTTCCCACCGCTTCGCCGACGCCGACCCCAAGGGCTGCGTCTTCGAGTACGTCTACCTGGCCCGACC
>PMJN01000119.1 GCA_003157445.1 Micrococcales bacterium | reverse complement strand
CCGTCACTTCGCGAGAGCACCTCGACCGCGCGCTGCCCACGAAGCCGGTCGCGGCCGTCGGCGTCGGTGCGCCGGGCCAGGGAGTATCCCAGCCTGTCCAGCGAGATCGGCGAGTTGAACTCATGGGCCATCCGATGCTCGGCAACCTCGAACTGCATCGGACCCACCGCTGCCAGGACCGGGGCCTGGTCGCCTCGCAGATCCGAGCGCAGCACCTGCACGACACCCTCGTGATCGAGCTGTTCGATCCCGCGCCTGAACTGCTTGTATCGGCTGGTGTCCTTGGCCCGGGCCACCGCGAAGTGCTCGGGCGAGAAAGAAGGGATAGGGGGGAAGGTCACCGGTTCGTCGATGAAGAGGGTGTCACCGACCCGCAGTGCGTTGGCGTTGACCAGGCCGACCACGTCGCCCGGGAAGGCTCGGTCGATGCTCGTGCGCTCGCGGCCCATGACCTGCTGGGCGTACTTCGTGGCGAACGGGCGGTTGGTACCCGAGTGGGTGACAATCATGCCTCGCTCGAAGGTTCCCGAGCAGATCCGCACAAAAGCGAGGCGGTCGCGGTGTGCGACATCCATCCCAGCCTGCACCTTGAAGACGAAGGCGCTGAACGGAGAGTCGATCNNGTGCTCGTTGCCGCCAGGAATCCCTCCGGATCGTGTCCTGCGCCGGTAGCCACAATCAGGTCGCTCTCCTCAACAGCCTGCAGCCACGCCTCACCCTCGAGAGCTTCGGCCTCCTGGGGGCTGAGGTGTTCCTCGGTCGCCATGGTTGCCCCGCCATCGGTACGGGTGAATTTGAGGTACTCCCCCGTGGCCATGTCCAGCACGCCACGGAAGTCGCCCGCGATTCCCACCGGCCAGTTCAGCGGTGCGGGCTGCAACCCGGTCCGCTCCTGGATCTCGTCCATCAGATCGAGAGAGTCTTTGCCGGCCCGGTCCCACTTGTTGATGACGGTGATGATCGGGATGTTGCGGTGTCTGCAGACCTCGAAGAGCTTCATGGTCTGGACCTCGAGGCCCTTCGCCGCATCAACGAGCATGACGGCAGCATCGACTGCGGACAGCACTCGGTATGTATCTTCGGAGAAGTCGGCGTGCCCAGGAGTGTCGACCAGGTTAATCACCGCGTCACGGTAGGTGAACTGCAGTGCGGCTGACGTGATCGAGATGCCGCGCTCGCGCTCGATGTCCATCCAGTCCGAGACCGTGCCGCCGCGACCGTCCTTGCCGTGCACGGCTCCGGCCCGGTTCAGGACATGGGCGTGCAGGGCCAGCGCCTCGGTCAGAGTCGACTTGCCTGCGTCAGGGTGGCTGATGACCGCGAACGACCGTCTTCTTCTTGCCTGCCGCACTGACTCGGGGACCACTGTGCGCACCGTGGCTGAAACGGCGCTCGTCGTACTCATCAAGTTGTACTCGTTCGGGCTGCACTCATCGAAGCCAATATTACGCGTACAGCCCCCGACCCCTGACATCGAAGGAGTCAACCTGGGCGAAACGGTCATGGCACGGTGCTATCGACGTGAGGACACCATCAGCCGTTGGGCCCTGGAGAGGCCACCTCAGGTCTGCCAGGCAAGCAGCATGAGCAGGGGCCGGATCAGGATCATCGCGGTAGCCGGAACTGGAACGGCGGTTGTGGACACCGTTGCGCGATGTGGCCTCAGGGGTGAAGCGCGTCGAACTCCGCCTCGGCGACAGCATCGGAGTCAGCGTCGAGGCGAATGTGGCCGAGCACCGCCTGCAGCACCCGCAATGCCCGCGTGGCACTGTCGCCCCACGAAGACAGATAGCTGAACTGCCACCACCACAGGGCTTCACTGACCCGTCCGCCCTCAAAGTGCTGCAGGCCGTGCGTCAGCGCGGCAGCCACCTCGGCCAGGTCATTCGACATTGAGCCGGTGGCCACCTCTGCACTGACCAACGGGTCTACGACATGAACGTAGTCGTCCAGACCGTTGAACAAGCTCACCAAGCCTTGCCGTATGGGGTCGACGTCGACGTCGGGACCTGGGTCGGCTTCGAACCGCTCGTCAGGCACGACGTCGGTGATGGCGCCAAGGCGGGCCCCAGCTACCAGGACCTGCGAAACGGCGAGCAGCAGAATGGGGATCGCGGTATCCGGCGAAGTCCCGGAGGCAACCTCAGTGACCGAGGACAGGTAGGCGCGGGCCTCGCGGGCGGAGTCTTCGCCCAGATTCGTCAACTCACTCACGTTCAACAGCTCATCAAACATCGAGCACTCTCCTCCCCTCGAAGGCCCGACCAAGGGTGACCTCGTCGGCGTACTCCAAGTCTCCCCCGACCGGTAGCCCTGACGCCAGCCGGGTCACCTTCAAATTCAGCGGCCGCAGTAGACGGGCCAGGTAGGTGGCCGTGGCCTCGCCCTCAAGGTTGGGGTCGGTCGCGATGATGACCTCGCTGACATCCGCGTCGGCCAGCCGGGTCAAGAGCTCCTTGATCCTCAAGTCGTCCGGCCCCACACCCTCGATGGGACTGATCGCCCCGCCGAGCACGTGGTATCGCCCACGGAACTCGCGGGTCCGTTCGACGGCCACGACGTCTTTTGGCTCCTCGACCACACAGATATATGTCAGGTCGCGACGAGGGTCAGAACAAATCCGGCATTGCTCGGCCTCAGCGACGTTGCCGCAGATACTGCAGAAGCGGACCTTTTCCTTGACCTGCACCAGTGCGTTGACCAGGCGCGACACATCCAGTGAGTCGGCCTGCAATAGATGAAACGCGATGCGCTGTGCGCTTTTGGGACCGACGCCGGGCAACCGGCCAAGCTCGTCGATCAGGTCTTGGACCACGCCTTCATACATCTGTCGAGCCTACTGGTCCAGCTCGCCGATCACGGTGCCACCCAAGACTCGCGCAATCACCGGCTGGCCCACGGCAACCTCTTGGTCGATGTCCTCGTCGTCAGCACTGACCATGCTGTCGGCGGCCGCTGACGAGGCACTCGTACTCCGCGTGCTGGCTTCATGGGCAACCGCTGCCCTGGCCCGCTGCATCGGGGTGGAGCGGGCCTCGGGTGCGGAGGCCGGCGGCGGGCCGGCAGGTGAGGCATCAGCGGGCGGGTCAGGCGAAGGCAGCACAGATGTACCAGGCGATGGGGGCCGCCCCGACTTCGCAGTAGGGATGCCCTCGACGACGGCTTCGACCCCCAATACCTCACTCAGGGCCTGACGGACCAGTTCGGCGTGCTGTCCCCGCCGGAAGGTCGTGGCCAGTCCCTCGGTCTGGATCCCGAGCAGGAGCCGCCTGCCGTCGTAGTCGAGTACCTGGGTGTGCTCGGACAGGAACGTCCAGGTGGTGCGACGGATGGTGAAGATCTTGGCCAGGATGTCCGGCCACGAACGCCTGATCGCGTCCGTGTCGATGCCGCCGGGCTTCGGCGCGGCCGGGAGTACGCCCTGGTCTAAAGGATCAGTCACGCGCGGCGCATCGGTAGGCGGCTCAACTACCGGTGCCGCATCAGAGGTCGGGGTGTCCGCAGGTGGGCCTGCTTCAGATGACTCTGCTGCGGCTGACTCAACCGGCGATGCCGGCGGTGGACGCACTGATGTAGCCGGGCGACGCCCGGCAGGGGCGGCGGCACCATTGATCTCCAGGCGGCGTTCGAGGCGATCCAGGCGTGCGGCGTACCCGTTCTCGCCTGAGGCACCCGGCAGCAGGACCCGGGCGCAGATCAGCTCGAGCTGGAGTCGGGGTGCGGTGGCGCCGGTCATTTCGGTCAGGCCGGCGTTGACGATATCGGCCGAACGCGACAAGGCGCCAGGGCCAAATGCCGCAGACTGCTGACGTATCCGCTCAAGCTGGTCCTCGGGGGTGCCACGCAATATCGACGAGGCGCCGTCCGGAACAGCGGCAACCACGATCAGGTCACGCAGGCGTTCGAGCACGTCCTCGACGAAACGCCTGGGGTCTTGGCCGGTCTCGATGACCTTGTCGATCTGACGGAACACGGCGCCGGCGTCCCCGGCAGCTAATCCGTCGATGGTGGCGTCCAGCAGCTCACCCTCGGTGAACCCAAGTAGCGCCGCAGCGCCCTGGTAGGTCAGGCCCTCGTCACCGGACCCGGAAATCAGCTGGTCGAGCACTGATAACGAGTCACGCACCGAGCCGCCGCCGGCCCGCACGACGAACGAGAGGACACCTGGAGCGACCGCGACCCCCTCTGCGACGCACAGCTCGCCTAGGTAGTTTTGCAGCCGAAGCGGGGGCACAAGCCGGAACGGGTAGTGATGGGTGCGCGAGCGAATCGTGCCGATGACCTTGTCGGGCTGGGTCGTGGCAAAGATGAACTTCACATGCTCGGGCGGCTCCTCGACGATCTTGAGGAGGGCGTTGAAGCCCTGCGGAGTGACCATGTGGGCTTCGTCGATGATGTAGATCTTGTAGCGCGACAGCGCCGGCCCGTACGCCGCCCGCTCGCGCAGGTCGCGTGCGTCGTCCACACCCCCGTGACTTGCTGCATCGATCTCGATGACGTCAACACTGCCCGAGCCGTCTCGGGCCAGCGCGACGCAGGACTCACACGCGCCGCACGGGATCGACGTCGGCCCCTGGGCGCAGTTCAGGCAACGGGCGAGGATCCGGGCCGAGGTCGTCTTGCCGCAACCACGTGGCCCGCTGAACAAGTAGGCGTGGCTCACCCTGCCGGTTCGCAACGCCTGCATCAAGGGCTCGGTCACGTGATCCTGACCGATGACGTCGGCAAAGGACTCGGGCCGGTAGCGGCGATACAACGCTATGCTCACGCGCTTAATCTAGTCGGCCCTGCTGACACCAGACGCCAGCGCATAGAAGGACCCCCCGCGCACCTGGAAGAGCTCGCCTGCCCTTGCTGCCTTCCGGCCC
>PMJN01000519.1 GCA_003157445.1 Micrococcales bacterium | reverse complement strand
GTACAACCGAGGGAGGTAGGACTTCCAGGCGAGCGCCGCCCATGGGGGTGCCATAGCCACGCGTAGCATGATCTGGTTGAAGGCGCTCACAGCGGGGTTGCGTACGAATGGCCCTACCAGGACCACGTCGGAGACGAGGTCGGGTCGTTCGGCAGCGGCCCACGCCGCGGCTGCGGCACCCATCGAGTTGCCCACGACCACAGCGGGGCCGCCGAGCTCGTCGATGAGCGCAAGGACGTCCCCGGCTGTGTCGGTGTCGCCGTAGGAGGTGAACGTGGTGTCGCTGTCGCCCTGGCCTCGCAGGTCGGTAGTGGCCACGCGGTAGCCCCCAGCACGCAGGGCTGGGGCGATGAAGCGATAGGTGGAACGCAGGTCGCCCATGCCTGGGACCAGGACGACCAGGGGGCCGTTTCCGGCGACGTCGTAGGCGATGCGTCCCTCGGGGCGGTTCAGGGTTCTGGGGGTCGGGACCTCGTCCCGTGGGCTGGCTGTCATGGGAGAACCATATCTAGCCGTTTGGCTAATAGCAATAGCCAATTCGCTATGGATCCAAGTTTGCGGAGGGGTCAGCGTGGAGCTCTCGGGTCTGGTTCCGGGCCTTTGCTCGCTCGGACCGCCGGCGACGCACCCCAGGTCCCGTTGTAGCTTGGATGCGCCGTCAATGGTTTCGCGGGCCCCTGGTCTGCGGTAGAGGTCTGCCGGCTCGTTAGCGTCTGCGAGCAGGTTGTCGAGAGGTCTTCGGTGGCCGGCCGGCTGCCAGCAAGCATCCGTTCACAGAACAGGAGCCTGACCATGTGGACCCTTTCCGGATTCGCCGACGAGATTGACGCAGACCTGCAGGTCCAGTGCCAGATGCTGAACGACCTTGGCATTGACTACATCGAGCTCCGCAGCGCATGGGACACCAATGTGCTTGATCTTGACGATGAGCAGCTTCAGGCAGCAGGCAAGATCCTTGCCGCCCATCACATTCGGATGTCCTGCGTTGGGTCGCCGATCGGCAAGATTGCCATTACTGACGACTTCGAGGCGCACCTGGTCCGATTCGGGCGCGCGTTGCACGTGGCCGAGGTCTTGAACGCGCCATATGTCCGGCTGTTCTCCTTCTTCATCCCCAAGGGGCAGGAGCCCGGGCGTCACCGCGACGAGGTGCTGGCTCGGATGGCTGCACTGGCAGCCGCAGCCAAGGGCCATGACGTGGTGTTGTTGCACGAGAACGAGAAACAGATCTATGGCGACAACCCGGGGCGTTGCCTGGACATCATCGAGTCCGTCGGTTCGGCCCAGCTGCGAGTGGCCTGGGATCCGGCTAACTTCGTCCAGTGCGGCGTGCGACCCTTCAGCGACGGCTACCAGCTGCTGCGGCCGTATTTGGACTACCTGCACATCAAGGATGCCGTGATGGCCTCGGGGGAGGTGGTTCCGGTAGGCGCGGGGGACGGCGAGGTATCGCAGACCCTAGCCGCCCTGCAGGCAGACGGCTTCGACGGGTTCTTCTCGATGGAGCCGCATCTTGGCCATGCAGCAACGATGGGCGGCTTCAGTGGCGCCGACCTGTTCACTGCGGCGACCCGGGCCTTCACCCAGATGTTGGACGCCCAGGGCGTCACCTACCGTTAAGGAAGCTACGGCCTTGATGGACCACAGATGGAGCCTTGGATGAAGTTCGCCGTTGTCGGTGCTGGGGTCATCGGGGACCTGCATGCCGCCACCATCAGTAACCTGCCCGGCGCCGAGGTCGCTGCCGTGGTCGATGTTCAGTTTGACCGTGCCCAGGACCTTGCCGGTCGCCACCAGGCCCGAGCGCTGCGCGACATCGCGCAGGCCCTGTCCCTTCCAGACATCGACGCAGTGGCTATCTGCACCCCCAGCGGTGAGCATGCTGACCTGGTCGTGGCGGCGCTGCAGGCAGGCAAACACGTGGTCGTGGAGAAGCCCCTGGACGTCTTAGTGGCGGCGGCTGGGCGGGTGGCGGTGGCCGAGCGCGATAGTGGCAAGCGGGTCACCGTCATCAGCCAGCACCGGTTCGACCCATCCAGCCAGGTGGTGCGCGAGGCGCTGTCCGCGGGCCGGCTGGGCAGGGTCACCTCCGGCAGCGCATCCATCTCGTGGTGGCGCAGCCAGGCCTACTACGACTCCGCCGGGTGGCGTGGGACGTGGGCCATGGATGGCGGCGGCGCGCTGATGAACCAGGGCATTCATACCATTGACCTGCTGGTGTGGTTCCTGGGAAAGCCGCTAGAGGTATTCGCGTGGACGGGGTTGCTGGCCCACGAGCGCATTGAGGTTGAGGACACAGCCGTGGCCACGATTCGTTTCGAAAGCGGCGCGCTGGGGGTCATCCACGCCACCACGTCCGCCTACCCGGGCCTGAACGCACGCCTGCAGGTCCACGCAGACCGCGGAAGCGCCATCATCGATAACGACGAGCTTGTCTACTTCCACGCAGCCAGGCAGGGCGACATCGGTCCTGATGTCGGGTCGGGCTCACCTGACAACCAAGCCGCGGCGGTCCTGGGTGCTGAGCCAGCCTGGGCGGGCCCGCGCACTGCCGGGCTCAGACCCACCTCCCACGCGGCGCAGTACCAGGACTTCCTGCGGTCAGTGGCCGACGACCGACCCCCCCTGGTCACCGTCGCCGAAGCCACCCGCACGCTGGCGGTCATCGCGGCCATCTATGAGTCCGCCAGCACCGGGCGTCCAGTCCTGGTGGGCGATGCAGACGGCAGTGGAGAGTCCGGGCAGGGATCGAGCGGGCTGGCCCACGCGCGTCAACACGACGCTCCTTGATCGTGTCGGCTTCCCAGCGGATGCTCGTCGGCGGGTATGCCCACGAGCCGTCCGGCGATATCGGGCCACGCGGTATCGTCCCGGTCCTGCACGACCTTTCCTATGGCTGGCTGAGTCAGGATGGGCCGGCCCTTGAGGTTGCGTCACCGTCCTATCTGTTGGCTCACCCGCAACAGCGGCTCGTCTAAGCAGTCAGCGAGACCGATCCCGGCGCGCGGTATAAGGGGTGCTCGAATTGCGGTCCACGGTGAGCATCCCAGGTCAGCTGCCGTGTCACTTGTGCCTCACCCCCGATTTGCGACACCTGCTGGTGGCCAACTACGGCAGTGGCAACATCGTGGCTTGGCATTGGGCGCCGACGGTGTTCCACAAGAGGTGACCTCGGTCTTTGACTCTTACGGCGCGGGCCCCCGCCTGCGGCAGGAAGGACCGCACGCGCATCACATTCTGCATGGCCCCGACGGCACGTACTGGGGGTCGATCTTGGCGCGGATGTGGTTCGACGCCTTCAGATAAGGCCCAACGGCGTCCTGGCCGAAGGCGAACCGGTCGTCGTGCTGCCGGCGGGCACCGGGCCCCGGCAGATCAGGGTGTCCGCAGATCAAAGGACGGCCTATGTGCTGGGGGAGCTGAGCGGAGAACTGATCACGGTGGCGTTAGGGCCGCTTCGATTAGGGGCGATCGTGAATCGTCGCCCGGCATGGCTGAGCGATCCATCGGGCCCGAACCTGCCCGCGCGTCTGCTGGCAGTCGGTGATCGGTTGTACGTCTCACGCCGAGGCCTGGATCGGATCACCGTATTCGGTCTGAAGAACGACGTGCCCACCCCGCTGACGGAGATCGAGACCGGAACATGGCCACGGCACTTTGCCCTGAGTGGCCGATGGCTCTACACCGCCGACCAGCTCGACGACCAGATGACCGTGCATGACCTCAGATCATCGCGCGATTCCGGGCAGATCTCACTGCACATTCCCATCTGGCGACCGACCTGCGTCCTGCTTGTAGCTCTTGGATCTGGGCGCCCGCCTTAGAAGGGACGGGCCTGACAGTCACCGAGCTGCGGGGGATGCCTACGCTGGCTGGGATCCCCTTTCGCGAAACAGATGGAGTTGGCATGGTTGTCGTTCCTGGCCTGAAGCTGAACAATGGTGTCACCATTCCTCAGCTTGGCTTTGGCGTGTTCCAAATCCCGCAGGAGCACACACAGCAGGTGGTGGAGGACGCGTTGGAAGCCGGCTACCGGCACATCGACACAGCCGCCGCCTATGGCAATGAGGCGGGCGTGGGCGCAGCGATTGCCGCCTGCGGAATCCCGCGCGAGCAAGTATTCATCACGACTAAATTGCGCAACGGGGAGCACGGCAGCGCGTCGGCGGCCTTCGAAGCCAGCCGGCAGGCGCTCGGG
The DNA here is from genome assembly GCA_003157445.1 of Micrococcales bacterium. GTDB lineage: Bacteria > Actinomycetota > Actinomycetes > Actinomycetales > Dermatophilaceae > UBA4719. The sequence continues at coordinate 31 of PMJN01000519.1, read as the reverse complement.
GTTGACATGATCGACCTGTACCTCATTCACT
>PMJN01000181.1 GCA_003157445.1 Micrococcales bacterium | reverse complement strand
GCGGGTTGCCATTGCCTCGGCTGACGTCGCCCAGAAGCTGGTCGTAGCTCCGGTTCTCGCGCACTACGAAGAACACGTGCTTGATCGGCCCGTCGGCGCGAAGTGGCGTGTCGGCTGGGGTCGGCTGGGCATCTGTCGGTTGTAGCTGGCGGGAGGCCGCGGGGGTGAGCCGGTCGATCTGCGCGTCGGTGGGAATCGACATCAGGCCCGCCCGACCGGTCACGAGGATGGGTGGAAATTCGACCCCGCTGAAGATGTCACTCTTGGGGGCGATGGGGTTGAACGCCCAGAAGATGGGGTCCGTGGGGAGTACCGGGTTGGTGCCGAGGGGGTTGGGGCCCACGCCCACGCCGCCGGCGGCTACGTACATGAGCTGGGCCGGCCGCTGGTTCTGTGCCGCAACAGTGACAACCGCTTGTGGCTGGTCGGCAGTGGGGATACGCCCCACCACCGTCCAGTCGAGCCCGAGCGCGGTCGAACCTCCCGGCAGGCGGATGGCGGCTATCTCGTCGGCGCCCGACTCGGCCACGAAGAGGCGGCCGCCTGCCGGGTCGAGCGCTAGCGCCACTGGCATCGTTCCCAGCCCGGCCGGGCGTCCCACCGAGATAGTGCGCTCCACGGTCCTTTGTTTCAGGTCGACCACGGCAACCTCGTCGCTGGCTGAGATCGCGACGTAGGCTCGCGCCCCCGCGGCGTCCACGACCAGGCCCTGAGGATGAGACAGCGGGGGGCCAACGGTGATGTCGGTGAGTTTGACTCCGCGCTGTAGATCGATCACCGACAGCGTGCCAGCGGCCTCGTTGGTCACCAGCCCGACTTTGCCGCCGGGGACGATCGCCGCGCCGAACGGATAGCTCCCGGCAGGCACGTATCGCACCTGGTCGGAGTGGTTCAGGTCAATTATGGCTGCGCTGTTGGCAAGGTTGAGCGGCACCAGCAGTTGGGTGCCGTCGGGTGAGACCGCCAGTTTCTGAGGCCAGGAGCTCATGGTGCCTGCCAACCCAGGGCGCGGCGGGGGGAAGGCTTGCACAGTCGGGGCTCCAGACTGCGGGGGAACCGGGATCACCCGGAGCAGCCGTGCCTGCCCACAGGTAGCGGCCCAGCTGTAGACCAGGACGTCGTTCCCTTTGGCACCAGGGAGACTGTTCTTCGACGGCTGCCACCGGGAGTTGACCAGGCCGGAGACGTAGGCAAGCCGGTGGACAGAGTCAAGAGCGATGCCACCCGAGGCGCCGGGCAGGCTCAGGGTCTGGCACACGCGGCGGTGCACCGTGTCGACGATGCGCACGTCGTTGCTGGAGAATCCGGCGGACACCGTCCACAGGAACTGCCCATCCGCGGTGACCGCTCCGCCAGTCGGGAGGTTGCCGAGCGTCACCTGCGCCCCCTGCGGGGTGAGCTGGCGACCGCTCGGCAGCAGGCCAGTTGCCGCANNGCCGCAGCGGATGTGGAAGACCCCGCGTGGGTGCCGGATCGGCTGATCGCCACTGCGATGATGCCGATCGCGATGAGCATGAGTGCAACCACCGTTGTCAGTGTGGTTCGGTGCGATGCGAAAGCTCGCCGAACGCCCGCCACGCGACTGCTGGGAGATGAGGTCATAGTTGATTTCATCCTTCTGATGGAATCTGCCGGCCGCTGTCTGCCCAATTTCGCCACACCCGCACCCAATTCCCGCCCCGTCAACAAGAGTGCACGGGCAAGACTGTGCCGGGTCAATGGCTCATCAGACAATCCACGTTTGCGGGACTCAGGTGCGCACCACTAGGGCTAATGGTCCCGAATGTGGTCACACCTCATGGGCACAGGTAGGCGCAATACGCAGATACGACCGCGTTGGCGAATGTGCACACGACTGAATCGACTTGAGACATTTCTGCGGCAACACCGGCCAGTGAACCCGAAAACCGCTGATCCGGGCTACTAGGTTGTGGACAGTTGTCGGCTAGTCGTCGAAACCATTGCGCCGTAATCGGATTCTGCGATTCTCACCACTGGACGACTCCGCGCTTCTCACTACTAGATACTGAAAGGTGCGCCCGGCGAACCAGCCGGGTCCCAGTCAGGAACGACTAGCCGACGCCGTCGGAGGCCCCTGCTCATTCGCGCCGTCGATCGTCGCAAGGATCGACAACCGGTGACACTCGCACAACCACGGCGGCGACCCTGCGGCCTGGGATCCGTGTCATATGACGATCCGTCTGTGAGAACTCTGGAACGGCCGCCCCGCCGGGAACGGTGTCCTAGTCCCGGAATGACACTTCGACAAGAGCCTCCGTGGCGTACGACCTTCAGAACTTACTGGTCATTGGGTTGGCATCCAGCGCCTTGTTTGATCTCACCGAGTCAGATGAGCTCGTCCGAAGCCAAGGTGAGGTTGCATCCCGGGAAGTCAAAGGTGCCAGTGATCCACGCCCAAGCTTGGGATTCTCCGGACAATGGCCAACAGCGTCCGGGAGACCTAAAGAGTAGGGAGCAGTCACAAACAACCAGTGAAGACATGCAGGAAGGAATCCTGGAGCGGGGAAAAACTACTTATGAGCCCACTCATTCCGAGGGCTTGGTGTCCCTGAGCGACTATCGAGAGGGCTTGCGGTTACGGCACTCCGATCCCGAGTAGCCTCCGGCTGCCCCATGATCACGAACAGACCGCCCATAGAACAACCGAAGGTGGGATCTCCGAAGAACGAACCCGCCAAAGTAATCACAAGGACGCTGACCAGAGACACCCCAACCCACGCAAGAAGCCATGGGACTTTGCTGAGGCTATCGATCGTACTTGTTATTCTCCTGGTTCACCTCCTGCGGTGCGTACTCGGCCGTACGAGCCGGCGTAGTAGAAACGGCGCAATGGAGAGCAGGATCTCATGGTGCGTTGCCATAGAAACCTCACGTGACCAAAAGGGAGCCAACGGGAATCACGATCAAGACTCGACTTGGCGGTATAGCGCAAATTGACACATTAATACACTATGCAAATTGTTAGATCTTGCAACGCAAGTCATGCGGCTTTGCCAGGTCACGCTGAGTGCGGCACGACCACTGTCTGTCCCCCACGCCCTAGGGCGGACATCAGGGCCCACGGATCGCGTTCGGATCACCTTGCCCGGCGGGGCACCATTGACGGCTTGTACCACTTGAAGTGTCTGCCGGTGACAGGTGGCGGTGACTTGGGAGGGGCCTTGATGGCGACGGTTTCCGAGTGAGCTTCGGGCTCGTGAAAGAGATCGTCGGCCGGGTCCCGTCTCTCCCAAGCAGGCTAAGGGAATTGGTGGTCGGCGCCGAGCCGCGCCTCCCCACGGGCACTGCCACACCCAGGCCACCATGGCCGCAGCCCGCAAGCTGATCGGACGGACCTGACGGTTTAACCCGCCAGCAGCCCTACCATCTGCGCGACGTCGACCAGAGTGCGGTCACCATCCGTGCAGCCAGATACTCGTGCTCAAAGCCATCACGTCCAAGGAAGGTTGGTCACGGCAACCAAGCGGCCGTGTGCGCAGGTGACCGCGAGCGAATGCGGAACGGATGCCGGGGCTACAGGCTCGTGACCGAGAGGCGACTCTCGATCACCGGCTGAGAACCATCCGCTCATCGGCTACTTGTCCGGTAGTTCTCACACTTCCGGTAGCGGAATGGCAACCAGGGATCAGCGACGGGGTCTGTGGTCACCTCAAACGGTTCGACGAGACGTCAGCGCCGACGTCACGGTCCGGCCGGCGAGAAGACCGAAAGCGACCACGTCTTGAACGTCTGTTTGACAGTGTCGAGTGTCCCGGCTGCGTCGCTCAGGCTCCTTGAGCGTCTGCGCGCGGCCGTTGGAGGGTGAAGGTCTCGAAGGCCTGGAGTTGGCCGCCGGGACCCAGGACGTCGTAGTAGGTGACCGTCATGGTGGTTCGGCCCTGGTGGCGCGAGCCTGGATCCACGCGGAAGGCGGCAAAGCCGTAGGAGTGTGTTGCGTCCCGCACTGCCGACCAGGCAGCCGGCTCGGTGACATACACGGGTGGGCGTTTGCCGGTCGCGAGGTCAGGGGGCCCGACCTGGGTGATGACTCGGCACTGCGGCGGGTTGAAGAAGAGCTGGTTGGAGGGCACCGACGTGCCACCGCCACCGAGCACCATGTGAACGGTGCCCTGGCTGGTGTCCACGACGTCGGTTTGCTTCGACGCGGCGATTGGAGTGAGCGTGCGGTTAGGTACCTGGCCGCGTATCGGGTGTGAGCGCTCGTAATGGTGCTCGTGGCCGCAGACGACGAGGTCGACGCCGTACTTGTCGAACAGAGGCACCCATTCCTGGCGCACGCCCAGGTCGGCCCCGTTGAACTGGTCGGCCGTGCTCACGACAACCTGGTGCATGCAGACGACCACCCAGTCCACGCCAGGGTCCTTGCGGCTGTCGGCCAACTCGGCCTCCAGCCATGCCTTCTGCGCTCCCTGTGAGTAGCCGCGTACGTAACTGTTGCCGCCGTCCTGGTAGCAGACGTCATCGTTGGCCACGCTGATCACCCGGACCGAGCCAACGGTGAATGAATACCACAGTCCGCGGGTGAGGTCCGTCTGTCCGGCGGCTTCGGGAACGGCGAAGTACGTCTGGTAGGCGGCGTACCCGATGGGCCCGTTGCCTAGCTCGTTCTCGTGGTTTCCGGCGGCAGGCATCCAGGGCCGGTTGCGGGCGCTTCGGCTGTTGTTCTCCCAGAAGTCCGACCAGGTGCGAACTCGGTCGGTTGCCAGGTTGGCGTAGCACAGGTCGCCGTTGAACAGATGGAACAGAGGCTGGATGCGCTCGACCCCGGCGGTCACGTCCCTGGCGGCCGGCGAGCCAAGGTTGTCGTTGACGTAGGGCGGATTGGCGATCGCGACTCCGGCAGGTGGGGTGTATCGCTTGCCCAGCGTCGGCGTGCCCTGGTCGCCGAAGCTGGTGAAGGTGAAGGGCGCCCGGCCGCGCGGCCCGGTGCGGAAGGAACCGAACTCAGGCTGAGCACCGTCGTGCACCGCTGCATACAGGTACTCCCGATCAGGGCTCAGAGCGTTGAGATGGACATGGTGGGCGTAAACCACCTGGCCGGACTTGGCATCGGTGTAGGTGCGGGTCTGGCCGGGTAATGCACGCTCGTAAGCACCGTCCGGCCGGCCGAGGAAGACCTGTGGTTTCTCTACCGGCTGCAGGGTGGACCAGGACACAACCACCTCGAGGGAGGCGTCGGCGCCGAACTGCAGGTGCAAACCCTCCACATTGGGCGTTAGGGTCGGATCACCACCACCACGTCCGATCGGAGCGGTGAACTGTGCACTGGCAGCCTGGGCGCTACCGGGGCTAACAACCGACGCAGCGGCTGCCACACTGGCGCTGAAACCTGCAGCGGCCAGCAGCATTCGACGGCTAACCAGCGACTGGGGGCTCTCGTTCTCCTCGGTCATGGGTAAGGACGTTGGCGCCCCGCCATGTCGCTAGATCGCCATTGCGATGAACTGCAGGCGAACAGCTCCCCACAAGCGGGCTCATAACCGGCAGCCGTGCCCAGTGCGGCTGGCCTATGACCAGGCCATCCTGCCGCCTTGGCGCCGCACGCCGTTCGGGACCCCGAAACCCGCGTCCCACGGCCGAGGTTGTCGTGAACGCACTGGACTCGAACCCCATGTTGGCCCGCGCCCCGGTCAGCCAACACCTACGGGCACGCGCGGAGGCTGCGCCGACCTGGCACAAACACGGTCCTCGTCATTCGGGGCAGGTTCCGCCATCGGGACGATGGACGGTCGATCGAATATGACCGGATGATGCCGCAATCCACGCGTTGAATCCTCGCTAAGCCGAATGTAGCCTCGACAGTTGCAGTGCGTGCCGCACCGCTTTAAGCAGGGCGATGGTTCGCTCGATCGTGTCGAGATCGCTTTGCCCACCTGTGGAGTCCACATGGACTCTGTTCAGGCCCTCGTCGTCGTCGATGCTGAGCAACACCGCCACAGCGCAATCGGGCTGTCCCTCGGTATAGATCGAGGATTCCCAGATCTTTGAAATCAGGTCACGCTCCGACCTGTAATCGATCTCGGCGCCGCTTTTGGCGAGGATCCGCAGACCGGTTCCCTCAATGGGGCGCTCTGGCGTCATGTCGTCGTTCATGATTGGTTGCCTTTCCTGATGAGGGCCTAGATCCTGCTCGGAGGTCATCACTCCGACTTGGGTGCCTCAAATTCTCCTCCGCTGATCGCCCGTCGTCACCCTGGCAGGTATGCGGGAAGGAGATCGCCATGAACGTCCGCATAGTGCCGCATTTCGCGCGGTCGCCAACCGATCGCCGACGTCACCGTTGTCCTGGACCCGCCTAGTTCAGAGCCGAACCTTCTATTGGGTCCAGCGCCGAGCCCTGGTGGTTGACGCCTTACGCAGGGCCGGCTCGTAGTCGCGGCGGGCATCCTTAGCGCGGGTGCGCTCCTGGGCGTACAACAGTCCGAAAGTGAACCCGTTCTCCCCTGATGCTTGGGCCGCCATAGCGAGCTGCAGCAGCAGCGACTGCGCGGCCACGCTGTCCTGGTGCTCACCAAGAACGTCCTGCAGCACCTCCATCCGCTCCGCCAGCCGCGTGGCTGGCTTGCCTGAGATGGGAACGGCCGATTCGGCGGCGTACCGGGCACGTTTCGCGCTCTTGCGGACCTCGTGCAGCCCCTGGTTGCGCTCCTGTGGGGTCCGGTCGCCGGCGACGGCGCCGGCGGCCCGATCGACCCGGCCGGCGGCGCGGCCGACCAGAGCGGGCAGCTGCGTGCGAGCAGGCTTGCCCGCCCGGGCGGTCAACGGCGGATCGGCCAGGAGAGAGTCGAGGGCGTCCAACAACCGGAAGTAGCGGTCGCCGTCGAGCGCGGCGACCAGGTCGGCGTGTGCGCCCCGGTGCCGCTCACGCAGTTCGAGGTCAACTCGGGCCCCGACCGGACCCAGGACCAGCTCGCCGGGTTGGGCCGCCACCATGTCCCGCAGCCGCCAGTGGAGCACTTCGGTGTCGCGGGGCCGACCGAGAACCTGCCCGAGCCATTTGAGCTCCTGGCGTACCGGGTCGGTCTGCTCCCGATCCAGCAGCGGTCGGTAGGTCGCCAGCGCACTGCGCAGGCGGCGGGTCGCCACCCGCATCTGGTGCACCGCGTCGGGTTCGTCCACCCGGGCGCCGCGATCGCGGGTGACCAACTTGTCCACCTGTTGCTCCAGGTGGGCAAGCACCACCGCACCTGCCGTGGCCCTCCCAGCGCTGCTCATCGCCTCGTAGGTGCCTTCCGCTGTCGGCTGCGCGCTGTCGCCAAGGACACGTGCGAGCTTCGAGCTCGACTTCGAGGCGGTCAGCCCGCCAGCTTGCAGCTGGCTGCTGACCGCGTCCAGGAGTGACCTGTCCCCGTCCACGAGCTCGACCTCGACCTCGCGCCATGTGGACTCCTGCACCGCCCCATCGGCCAGCCGCTGCCCGACAACCGTGTCGTCCGCGATGGTCGCGAGCGTATTGCCGTCGCCGTCCAGCAGACGTCGTTCGATGCGGGTGGTGTGCAGTACCGCGATAGGGACCAGCGGGCGGTCTCGGACGAGCGCGCGGACCTCGGTGGCCAAAGCGACCGGCACCTTGCGGGTCGCCCGGCCCAGTGGGAGCCGGACTTCGGTGCGCTCGTCCACTCCGGCCGGCAACTTGAGGTGCCAGCCGGCATCGTCGCCACCGGTCCGACGGCGAAGCGTGATGCGGTACCGGGCCAACCTCGTGTCGGCAGTGTCGAAGTACGTGGCGTCCAGATGCGACTCCACAGCCTCGCTCACCGCGGCCGCGACACCGGACAGGTCCGGCAGGAGCGCGCCGGGGTCAGCATCAAACTTACGCTCAACCTCACTATAACGACCCATAAGTTATGACTACCCCACCACAGCCGTAAGCGAAAGAGCCACAACCGTCTTAGGGCAGTGATGGACAACGCGTACGACACGTGTGGTCTCGCTGATGCTGCGGGGCGAGTTGATTGCCCACCACTGGCCACCATCAGTGGGAGCAACCCCACCGTGGCGCGCTGCGGCCTTCGCGATACATGACCATACAGTTGTCACTGGAGCGAACTACCGGATCAGCCGCATACAGCGCGCGTTCGTGTCGCGCCTACCCGAGACCGACCCACGAACTTGGCCCTCCTGACAGCGCAACGCGGACCGGACTGTATGCGGATCAGCTAGCGGCTGATCTCTCAACCCGCTCGTCTGGGTCAAGGGGCAACAAGGCTTTGGCCCTGCCCCCGTTTCGTGGCCACGGGTTATGCGGCTTTTTAGAAGTCCGCGATCTGGCGTGAGTATTGCAGTTCGAAGTCCACGGGGCTGATCTGATCGATCGAGGCGTGCTGGCGGCGGCGGTTGTACCGGTCCTCGAACCACTTGCCGACCTCGATCCCGGCTGCCCTCTTGGTGGACCACACACGCCAGTAGTAGAACTCGGTCTTCAACGTCGCGATGAACGACTCGGCCATCGCGTTGGCCCAGCATTAAGCCGCTAATCGGAGCTCGGTTCCGTTGTCTGTCAGTGGTCCTCGTGACTTCGGTTACATGGCCTGCCCGCGCGCGTCGGCGGCGGTGATGAGGTCGTTGATTCTGTTGATGAGCTTGAGGTGTCGCTCGTCACGGAGTCCCAACCTCGGCCAGTGGCGTCATCGGCCAGGGCTGTGGCGTCCGCGCGTTGCTGGGTCAGGACCGGGATGTAGTCGCTGGTGTTGTGAAGGCCTGGGTAGTGTTTCGCAGCTGTTCGCATATAGGCATGATCCTTGGACAGGCGCGCGGAGGCAGTACCACAGGCGAGGGCTAACTTGATGGTCTCAGTGGTCCGCCAATCCAAGGTGTCTGGTTCGGAGCTGGGCGTCGTGCCGCGTGGCGGTCGGACACCGATGCTGGTCTCAGCCAGGTCGAGAGATCGTTCGTACCCGGCGCCGATGGTGGTGTCGAACGGGTGCCGTAGCGCAGGCTCATTTCGGCGGAGACGTGACCGAGGATGGCCACGAGGGCTTACAGGGACACGCCGGCGTTCAAACTGGGCGGTGGCGTAGGTGTGTCTAAGTCGGTGGGTGGTGATGTGCCAGAGCCCGGCCGCGGTCACGGCCCGCTTGAGTTCTTGGCGGAGCCGGTTCTGGCCAACTCGGTGACCGTGGCTGGTGAATGGGAGGTCCGCGGGACGGCTGGTACGTGGGTGTGGGATCGGTCGCCGGGGAGGGGAACGGGCCGCAGTGATTGGTCGATCATGGCGACGATGTACTCATCGATGGGGACCATGCGTTCGGTGTCGAGTTTGCCCAGGGGCGCTTGAGCCACGAGCAGGAGCAGGGGACGTCGAACACGGCATCGAGCTCGAGGTCGAGTAGTTCGCCGATGCGTAGCCGCAGGCGCGTTCTAGCAGAGCGCGTCGGCAGCCAGCCGGTACTTCGAGGCCGTCAACTCCTGGGTGAGGCGGCGGTCCGCGTCGGGGGGCAGGAACCGTGGCAGGAGTTGGGGTAGGCGTGGGTTGTCCGCGGAGTAGAACAGTCGGCGGGTGAAGGCTTCGGGCCAGTCCCACTCGTTGATCTCGCTCAGAAAGTTCGCCGCGGCCAGGATCCGGCGGGCTTGCTCGGCCACGGATATGACGCCACCAGACATGGTGTTCTCCGCGTGGGTCAGTGCGACCATCCACGGCTCGATGTGTTGGCACCGCTGCAGGGTGGCGGGCGTGCCGTCGGGGTCGATCCAGGCGATGAATGTGCCGAAATGCGCCAGCCTCGTCGCGAGGCACGAGACCGTGGACGGTCTACACGTCACCGACTTGCGCTGCAGGAAGCGCACCAGGATCGAGTACATCGGCTCGGGGACGCGGTCCTGCTACGGGTCTACGCCCACTGTGTCGATGCTCAGGAGACGACTGCGCTCCGGCAGATCAGGCCGCCCTTGAGCAGCAACTGCTGACGGGTCCAGAAACAGGCCACAGACACTCGTAGATCACCGGATCATGCCGGACACGGCCGGACACAACAGAGCGGCCACTGACCAGCGTTGCCGCTGGTCAGTGGCCGTTTCAGCACGTGATGGCAGGTGAAGGATTCGAACCTTAGAAGCTTTCGCGACGGAAACAGGCCACCGGCGACAAGCCTGTGACCAGCGACAATGCATATCCCACAACAAACCTCCAGACGTATTCCCCACGGAGAATCGACGACAACCGACGACAGTCTGATGCCCCCCCAGCGAGCAATTCTCGATCTTAACGAGCACGCGTAAGACCGGGAGGGCCGATAAGACGTACCGCGCCGACCGGAGGGTTTGCTAGGACGGCGGGCGCGAACTACAGTGAAGTTTCACTTTAGTTCGGAGCCCACGACATGACGCCTGAGTACTCGGCCCCAGTATCCGACGCCGGCATCCTTGACCATCCGCGCACGCCCAGGAGCCTCCGGGTGCATGAGGCCGTGCTCGCTGCGACCAGGGATCTGCTGGACGAGGGCGGGCTTCCAGCCGTCACTGTGGAGGCCATCGCCTCTCGCTCCGGGGTGAGCACCGCGACGATTTACAAGCACTGGCCGTGCAAGACGGCGGTGGCGGCCGAGGCCTTCGGACGCACGGTCGCCGAGGCGACGCCCGTGCCCGAGACCGCATCGGCTCTCAATGACCTGACCGAGCAGGTCATGCGGATGAGCGCGCTCTACGCCGGTCCGGCCGGAACGGTCTTCACCCAGCTTCTCGCGGCGTGCGCCATTGAGCCCAGGGCGGGCAGCTATTTCCGGGAGTTCTTCCTGAATCAACGACGCGCCGGGCTCCAGCGCGTCTGGGAACGGGCGCAGGCCGCGGGTGAGGTCCGGCCCGGAATCGACGCGGACACGGCCACGGACGTCCTCTTCGGCCCGATTGCCTTCCGCATGCTCGCTGGCCACCTCAGCCTCTCCGAGGATCACGCGCGAGCGATCATCGACGCCGCCCTAGGCGGGCTCCTGACAACCCCGACCACCGACCACGAAAGAGGATGACCGTGAGTCAGTCCTGCGCCCCGGCCACCGAGCAGACCCGCGTGACCCGCCCGGGGCCCGAGCCCCATCGGGCCGGTCGGGAACATCGCCGCCAGTCCCTCTTCGGCTTCGTCGTCTCCGCCGTCACCCTGCTCGTCCTGGTCGGGCAGGCCGGCGCCCCGTCGCCCTTATACCCGCTCTACCAGGCCGAGTGGAACCTCCCCCCGCTGCTCATGACGGCCGTGTTCGCCATCTACGTCCTGGGCATCATGCTCGCCCTGGCGACCGTAGGATCCCTCTCCGACCACGTCGGGCGGCGGCCGGTCGTGGTCGGGGCGGCCGTCCTCGCGGTCATCGCACTCCTCGTCTTCGCGACGGCGACCAGCATCGTCGAACTGCTCATCGCCCGCACGATCCAGGGCGCCAGCGTCGGGCTGGCCAGCGGTGCGCTCGGTGCCGCCCTCATCGACTTCCAACCCGAGAACCGTCCACGCCTGGCGGCCACCCTGAACGGCGCGCTCCCACCGGTCGCACTGTCGATGGGCGCCCTGAGCAGCAGCGCCCTCGTTCAATACGCCCCAGCCCCCACCGTGACCGTCTTCGTCGTGTTCGGCGTGCTCACGTTCATCGTCGCCGCCCTGATGTTCCTCCTCGCCGAGCGCCACGAGGCCCGCCCGGGAGTGCTCGCCTCTTTGAAGCCGACCGTGGCCATCCCCGCCGAGGTACGCCCGGTATTCGTCGCCGTGGTCGGCTGCCTGGGCGCCAGTTGGGCCCTCGCTGGGCTGTACCTCGGGCTCGGCCCGACCATCGTTCGCGACCTGCTACACCTGAACAACGCACTCGCAGGCGGGCTTGCCATCGCCGCGGTGACCGGCACCGGTGCCATGACGGGGCTCGCCATCCAGCGGTTCGACGCGCTCAAGGTGTTGATCGTCGGCGCCGTCGCCCTGATCGTCGGCCCGATGTCCACCGTCTTCGCCCTCGAGACGGGATCGGTCGGGGGCTTCTACGCCTCGAGCATCATCGCGGGCATCGGGTTTGGTGCCGCCTTCCAGAGTGGCCTCCGGCTCGTCCTGGCCGTCGCCCCGCCCGAGGGTCGCGCCGGTCTGATCTCCAGCGTCTACCTCGTCTGCTACCTGGCGTTCGGCCTACCCAGCATCGTCGCCGGCCTGCTGGTCCCGTTCGTCGGCCTGCTTGACGTCGTTCTGGGTTACGCCGCGTTCGTGGCGCTGATGGCGGCCACGGCGCTCATCCTCCAGTTCGTGCTACCCCGACAACGCGTGGTCGAGGAACTCGCCGATGCCCTCGATTCGTTCCTTTCCTGACCGGCGCCAAGGCTCCCGGTTGGTAGCGGCAGGGCGAGCCGTGATTGTCATATCAAAGGAGGAACCACTCACTAACCCCCTGGTTCTCGTTCTCCACCGACCCTTCTGGATCTGTGCGGTCACCAGGGCTGCGGACATGGTGCGCGCCAAGTCGGCGGTCTTAACCTCTTGATGCGATGAAGGAGCGGGGCCTCCTCCCGCTCCCGACAGGAGGTCCCATTGGGATGCTGGGGAAGGTTCAAAGTGCCGTGCGAGAGCGTGAGGAGGCCCCTAGTGGAGGCGTATGCGGGACAGCAGTCTGCGGGAATGGAGCTGCTGGCGGCGATAAGGGGGTGAAGACCAGGTTGAAGGCTGACGCCTGGGTTCTTGATTGGTTCCAGAAAATGGGCCACACTCTGGATGGTGTCCGCGACTTTAGATTCTGAGCAGTTGTTGCGCGGGGTCGCGCTGCGTGTGACGCGTCCGCGGGTGGCTGTGCTGACTGCCGTATACGAACATCCGCACGCCGACACGGACTCGATCATCGGTGTCGTGCGTGAGGATCTCGGTGAGGTGTCCCATCAGACCGTCTACGACGTGCTGCGAGCGCTGACTGCCGTGGGTCTAGTACGGCGCATCCAGCCGTCGGGCTCCGTGGCGCGCTACGAATCGCGGGTTGGGGACAACCACCACCATGTCGTGTGCCGGTCGTGCGGCCTTGTCGCCGACGTCGATTGCGCCGTCGGTCTCACTCCCTGCTTGACCGCGTCCGACGACCACGGCTTCACGATCGACGAGGCCGAGGTCATCTACTGGGGCCTGTGCCTCGACTGCTCCACCGAACCAAGTCCTTGAGCTCACCCTCTGAAACGGAAGGATTCCCCATGTCTGACAGTCCTGATGCAGTCGTCGGCGAGATGAACGAAGAGCGCGACGCCACGTGCCCGGTCGCGGGAGGGAACCACAGGGACCCCCAGGGCACGTCGAACCGAGACTGGTGGCCGAACCGGCTGAACGTGAGCGCTCTGCATCAGAACTCCCCCAAGTCCGACCCCATGGGCGAGGAGTTCGACTATGTAAAGGAGTTCAAGACCCTCGACCTCAAGGCCGTGAAGCAGGACCTCGTTGAGCTAATGACGGCATCGCAGGACTGGTGGCCGGCCGACTATGGGCACTACGGACCGCTCTTCATCCGGATGGCCTGGCATGGCGCCGGCACCTACCGCATCAGTGACGGTCGTGGTGGCGCAGGGTCCGGCATGCAGCGCTTCGCGCCGCTGAACAGTTGGCCCGACAACGTGAACCTGGACAAGGCCCGCAGGCTGCTCTGGCCGGTCAAGGCGAAGTACGGTCGGAAGATCTCCTGGGCTGACCTAATGATCCTCGCCGGCAACTGCGGGTTGGAGTCGATGGGCTTCAAGACGTTCGGCTTCGCCGGGGGGCGTGCGGATGTTTGGGAGCCCGAGGAGGTCAACTGGGGTTCCGAGGCCGAGTGGCTCGCAGACGAGCGCTACAGCGGCGACCGGGACCTGGCGAACCCCCTAGGTGCCGTTCAGATGGGCCTCATCTACGTCAACCCAGAGGGCCCGAACGGCGTTCCGGACCCGCTTGCCTCGGCCACGGACATCCGCGAGACATTCGCTCGCATGGCGATGAACGATGAGGAAACGGTCGCACTGATCGCTGGCGGCCACACATTCGGCAAGACCCACGGCGCGGCTGATCCCAACGAGTACATCGGGCCCGAGCCCGAGGCGGCCCCGCTCCAGGACATGGGCCTCGGCTGGAGGAACAGCTTCGGCACTGGCAACGGTGACGACACGATCAGCAGCGGGCTGGAGGGTGCTTGGACCCCCACCCCGGTCACGTGGGACAACAGTTTCTTCGAGACCCTCTTCGGCTACGAGTGGGAGCAGGTGAAGAGCCCTGCCGGTGCGTGGCAGTGGGTTCCGACGGACCCCGCCGCGAAGAACGCCGTGCCCGATCCCCACGATCCGTCCAAGACGCACGCCCCGGTGATGCTCACTACGGACCTCGCCCTGAGGATGGACCCGATCTACGAGCCGATCTCGCGGCGCTTCCTGCAGAACCCGGACCAGCTTGCGGACGCCTTCGCGCGGGCGTGGTTCAAGCTGACGCACCGTGACATGGGACCGATCTCGCGGTACCTCGGACCGGACGTCCCCCAAGAGTCGCTGTTGTGGCAGGACCCCGTGCCTGCGGTCACCCACGAGCTGGTCGCGGCGCAGGACATCGCGGCCCTGAAGGAGAAGATCCTCGCCTGCGGACTGTCCATCTCTGCGCTGGTCTCGACCGCGTGGGCGTCGGCGTCGACGTTCCGCGGCTCCGACAA
>PMJN01000195.1 GCA_003157445.1 Micrococcales bacterium | reverse complement strand
AACACCGGACAGACCGCCTACGCGTGGGCGGGCGGCATCGTGCTCGCACACGGTGGTCGTGTCACCGTGGGCTCAGGCGGGCTGTGTCTCTCCGACGGCGACACAGTCGTGTCCTTGGTCGACGACGGAGTTCAGGAGATACTGCCGCGGACCGTGGCCCCCGTTGCGGTAATGAGGCGGGGCCGGGTGAACCCGGAGACTGGGACCGCCTACGTGACCTCCACCTCCAGGTACCACGCCAGAGGCTCGGCACACGTCTGTCGGGCCCCCGGGGCCACCGGAGGGGTCACTGATGGCCGGCTGGTGGAGTTCTCGCGCATCACCGACGACACCTTCGACCAGACCTGGGCCGAGGCCTACCAGCAGTGGACCAGTCCGGACCCGGCTCAGGATCACCGGAGACCCAGGACCGAGATGGCGGCCGAGCCGGGCCACGACGCCGTCGCCTGGCTCGGGCAGCTGGTCGATCGACTGGTGCAACATGGGGCCACGCGACTGGCCACCGAGAAGGTTTGGTCGCGGACCATGCTTCGGGTGAGCAGTCCCGACTCTCTGGCCAGCACCCTCGCCCTCTACGCTGAGATCGCGGTCCCCCCCACGGTGATGATCTTCCCGTACGCCCCAGAACCGCCGCCCTTCATCGTCGCCCTCGAGACTCCCTACGGTGCTGCCATCGAGATAGTCACCAGCACATCGACGACCACCAACGTTGACACCGAGATCAAGGACAGGTCATGAGCGAGCACTTCCCCGCCAACGAGCTCGAAGAGGGGCTGGTCGCCGCCTCCGAGGGCCGGCGCACCGTCGAGTCCTGGCTCAAAGACCTGGCCCAGGCAGGGGTGTGGGTCCCCCTCGAGCAGTCCGACGACGATGCCGGTGGCACGATGCGGACGATCACCCTGGACGCCAAGCCGTATGTCCCGGTCTTCACCTCCCGACACCAGCTCGAGAGCGCCCTGGGGGCGGCGCCGATGGTGAATCCACCCATGAACGAGTTCGTCACCTATCTCCCGGCAGGTGTGGGTGTGGCCATCAACCCCGGCGGGGACCTGGGCCTGCCCCTGGAATCGGCTGCAGTCCAGATGCTGCAGGGCCAGCCACGCACCGTCAAAGCCGACACGTCAGTGTTGCTGGGCGACCCAGCCATCGAGCCGGTGGACTTCCTGGCCCGGGTCTCCGAAAGGCTAAAGGACATCACCGGGGTCAAGGCCGCCCGACGCTGTTGGGCAGTCGTAGGGTCCCAGCCACCTGGGCTGGTCCTGTCGGTGGACCTCGTCCAGGTCGACGACCACCAGCGACAAGAGGTCATGAAGGCCGTCGCGAAGGCTGTCGAGAACACGACATTGGACTACTCGGTCGACGTGGTCTTCGACGCGGACGAGAGCGAGTTCACCCGCTGGATGCTGGCCAACACCACCCCGTTCTTCACGGGTTTCACCCTCTAGACGGTATTCCGCGCCTCACGCCGCAGGTGCGTCCACACGACGGACATCCCAGATTAATTGAATCCAAGCCGCACCTGTTCTGGGGTGGGCACAGGCAGCGTCTTCGTCGTAGCGGGTTTGGGTTTTCGGATACTTAGTCTTGGACAACGCCAAAGCCGACACAATTCCGACCCACCTGAGAAGCACGTCAGAGGGGTTGCCACGGCACCGTGTCGTACAGGGCGTGCAGCATCGACAACAGAGCGTCGTCTCGCTTGAGGGTGAGGGCATCCAACGCGGTCAGTGGCCGCGCGGCAGTGACCGAGTTGGTCGCGAAGGCTGCCGTAAACCTGCCCAGGTCGGTCGTCAGGACTGGTTCCGATGCCACCGGAACACCGGCCTCGCGCATAGCGGTCTGGAGCAGCTGCATCGTCACGCCGCGGAGCGCCGGGGCGTCTGGCCACACCCATTGGTGGCCGTCGTGGAAGCACACGTTCCAGGTCGACCCCTCACTTACCAGCCCGGTCCGGTCGACGAAGAGTACGTCGTCAAAGCCGGCGGTGCGNNCGCAGCGAACCCGCAGCGCCGAGGTCTGGGGCTCATCCGGCGGCGAGACCGAGACCATGATGTCGGGCTCGACCGCGGAGCCGTGGGCCAGGCAGCGGAGCGCGCGGCTGAACAGCGTGACCTGGACCGAGCAGGCTCGTCCGGTCCCAACGGCGTGCCTGAGGCAGTCCCGCACTTGGCCCGGGTCAGGTGCCTGGCCGAAAAGGATGCGCGCGTTCTCGTCCAACCTGGACAGATGCAGGTCGAGGCCACGCACGGCATCCTGCCGGACTTGCATGGACGTGTAGTGGCCGTAGTTGGAGAAGGCCAGGAGTTCGAGATCGGCAAGGGTGACGGGCGCCCCGTTCACTTCGACAACGGTTGCTGAGAACTCCATCCCGGCATTATGGCCCGGGTCCGCCTATGACCGGAGCACTGGATACGCCTGGCGCCCCCAGCCTCGCAAACCTCGAACAGTCAGCGGACGCCAGCACGCGGTCTGGCGGATCGTGACCAGTGTCCGCGACGGGATCGGCCACTGGGATGGCTCCCACACAAGACGCTCGGCTACGTCACCTTGCAACTGCAGGTGAGGCGCGGTGACACCGCGCGAAATGCTGCCATGTCCGGATGCTGTCTGGCACGCGCGGTGTGCAGCGGGTGAGGGCGGTCAGAACCAGTGCAGGCAGTGGGGGGAGCGTTCGGCGCGGAAGAGGGAGTCGGCCAGGGCTGCCGCGCCCTGGTGGTGGGCACGGATGTGCCCGGCACGCACGAGTGTGCTTGGGGCAGTGCCGCCGAGGTAGACCGAGCCCAGGTCGCTGACGTCGAGGGACAGGTCGGGCTCCCGGTCCGTGCGGACGCAGTCCGCTTTGCCGCCCCGAACGGTCAGGAGGTAACGGTTGTGCTCGCCCAGGAACGGGTCGTCGACGTCCAGGACAAGCTCGCCGTCCATGAACCAGCCGCGCGCGATCAGCGCACGCGGAACGTCCAGCAGCCGCACCCAGAGCCGCTCCTCATCGTGGCTCATCTCGGCGGCATTGAAATCGGCGAGCTGCCAGCGCAGCGGGTGATCGGGAGGGAAGTGCTTGAACACACACTGGGTGACCAGGTCGTGTCCGAGCACGAACCGGGCCAGGGCAGTAAACACGGTGTCGTCGGTGGTGATGGTCTCGTCGACCGTCAAGGTCTCGCCGTCGATCGAGTAGCTGGCGTACCCATCCGGGACGCCGTCGGCGTCCCGGTGGACGGCGACGTAGCGCGGCGTCGGAGTGACCGGGGGCGCTCCCGCGCCCAAGGCCCACCAGCGGTGCGGACGGCCCAGCGCGCCGGGTTGGCCGCGGCGGTAGCGGTCGTAGACCTCTTCGAGGACCTCGCCGCACTCCGCGCGCCGCAACAGATCGACCGAGCCGGTGTGCGAGCTTGTTGCTGGGGCGTCTGTCGTTGCGCGCGCCCTCGGTTGGGCGAAGACGGCCCGATGGCGCTGCAGCGTCAGCCACCGGGTGTAGGTCGCCATTCCGTAGCCGAACCTCTGGTAGATCGTGGCCTCGGCGGCCAGCAGTACGGCGAGAAACTCCCCTCGGGCCCGCAGATCGGTGAGCTGGTGGCGCATCATCGCGCTGAGTACGCCCTGGCGTCGGTGGGAGGGCAGGACGCCGACGGCGCTCACGCCGGCGGCTGGGGCGATGACCCCGCCGGGCAAGGTCAGTTCGAACGACTACGCGGCGGCGGTTCCCACGGGCCGCCCGTCCGCCGTGAAGGCAAGCAGGCCGCGGTCCATCTCGAGCGCGGACCACCAGAGCCCGCCGCCCTCGGTCGGGGTCTGCGTGAACCGCCCGAACGCGGCATGAACTACGTCGAGGAAGACGGGGATGTCCTGATCGGTCGTGGAACGGATCTCCATTGCTGCTTCTCCAGAATTGCCAAGACGTGCATGAAGTCCCGCCGCCGAGCAGCGGGTGACCGGTGACCAGATCGGGCGAATCGCGGCCGGGCCCGGTGATCACCGTACAGACCGGCTCCAGGCCACGCCCAAGTGCTCTTGGGCGTTCGCGCATCAGCCAGATCCGGTAGTTGTTGGTCGCCTTCCGCCGTCTCNNGTAGCGGAACGCTGACTGACTCTCAAAGCACCTCGACTTGGACGCCGACGAACAGGTCCTTGCTGTACCGGTCAGCCATCGGCGGTCGGCTGTGTTCTGCGGCGATGTTGGGCAGCAGGGGGCTGCGCCGCGGGTGCACCGCTACCGGTGAGTCGGCACACGGCGTGAGCGCCGCTCCGTCAAGGTGTCGAGGGAATCCGCCCGGGCCTCGTCGCCGTCGATGCGAGCCATGAGCGCGGGCGGTTTCGGTAGTGCCCGTGGATACCGCGCAGCACGAGGCCATCGGGATTCTCCGCGCGAGTAGTCCTCGCCGGCACACCGTCGAAGCGCCCGTACGCAGCGACGTGCACTTCACTGAGGAACTCCACCGGCACGGGGATCAGCCCGCGGGCGACACCCAACTGCGACTGAGCCCCGCTTGCCGCCAATGGCTGTGCCGCTGCATGTATCAGACCCCTGGTTGATCAGGATGTTCGCGGCCGCGACCGTGATCGAGAATGTCCAGCTTCCTGATCGCGTTGCGCTCGCCTTGCTGGTGGCGATCATGGTCGCAATTTGCCGCCGTGGTGTTCGGACGTTTGGGCTCTGTCGTGGGATTCGCCATCGGGGGCACCTAGGGGGTCGCGCGTCCCAGCCTCCTGGCGGAGTTGATGGGAGGCCAGTGGCTGGATCCCAGCCGGTCATGCTGGGATTGGCCGACCTGATCTGGGCAACGATCGTGTTCGACATCATCGATGTGTTTCTGGGAACAGGTGGGGCGAATCGGAACGGGCTCATAGGGCGCACCGCCCCCTCGCACGCGGGTCCGCCGATCGGTGCGCGCAAGGTGGCGGTTGGCCCCGGCCCGAACCGCTGGTAGGGGACCGTATCGCTGACGGGCACAATAACTGCCATGACTTCAGGGAGCGGCGCCCGCCGACGCAAGATTTCCAGTACGCCGGGGGCCGCCAATGTCGGCGAGCTCAGTGTCCCGGCTGCGCAGCTCGCTGACCTCCGCGGCCGGCTGCGGCATACCAGCTTCGCGCTGCTGCTGCTCTTGGTGCCGACCGAGCTTGCGCTTGTCACCGCCGATGCGCTTCTGCGCTCAGCCGGGGTCCGCGTCCCCGGAGTGTGGATCCCGCGCCTTCCGCTCGACCTGGGAGTTCCCGCTCTGGTTCTGCTGCTGGCTCTGGTCATGTCCCGGTTTCTTCCGCACGGTCGCGAAGCGGCAGCGGCCAGTCCGCTATGGGGTCGCACTCGGCATCTTCCGGGTGAACCCCGGCGCGCGTCCTTGCCCGCACTGATGATCGCGACCATCCTGGTTGGCTTCGGCGGGTTTGCGACCGTCGACGCCTACCACGGAGTCCGCGCCCTAAACGGTGACGGCAACATCCTCGTCATCGGCCGAAACTCGCAGGTGACCAACCGGGAGACCAGCAGCCACGGACACCGGACCATCTTCATCGACGGTCTGGCCGGTCAGATCGTCACCGAGGGCGGTGGCGGCCGTAACGGCGACCAGTACGGCGTGTTCCCACCAGATGCGAACCGGGCCTGGTACCTCGGCCCCAGCGGCTGGGTTATTGACGTGCTTGTCTGGGCCCTGGGGCTGATCGCACTCGTTGCGGCAGGCGTTCTGTTGTGGTGGCAGGTTCGCGGCGCCTTCGCTCGCCGCCGATGGCTGGTCGGTCTGCGGCATCGGCCGCGGACAGGTACTCGCCTGCCGGTGGCGGTTGCCTATGGCAGGGCCGTGACTGTGCTCGCGGTGATCGGCGCCGCCATCGCGCTCCTCAGTCAGGTCGTCAGCCGGGACCACTACGCGACCCTGACGGTGCCAGCGCTGGCCGAGCACGGCTTGACCACTGATTTGACCGTGTTGGGCGGAGACAACTCCGGGCCGATCGGGACCTCGACGACCCCTAAGCCGCAGCGCGCCCATTCCGTGATGGGCGACAGCTTGGCCCTATCGCACGACCTAGGCATGGACGCGGAGGTCACCAGGTACGCGACCGGTAGTCAGGCTCTGGGCATGCAGCAGCAGTACCTGACCTCAGCCGCCAAGATGGGCATCCGACAACGGGCCGCGGACGGTACCGAGATCGTCATCTTCACCGACCCCTACTCCAGCGGCGCACAGATTAGCGCCGCAGCCGTGCGAGGCCCACTGTTAGTGACGGTGGAGGTGAGCGACGTGTCAGGGCGCCCCCCGGCGGCCGGAGAGGCATCACTTGTCGCGCAGGGACCCCTGGTCCGTGACGTGATCGCGGAAAACGCGTCCAGGATCGACGAGGTATCCCTTCCCTGGTGGGGGTCCCTTTCTGTCAACCTTGGGTGAGGTACCCGCTCCTGACAATCAGTGACCCGGGCGGGGATGGAGATTTCTCTGAAGTGACGATGACTACGGCTGTGTTCGAGCCTTTGGCTATGATCGCGGATCGCTGTGTGGTGGTTGATGATAATGCCCGTCCGGACCTGAAGTGCCCGAGCGCACCCGGCGGCGGACGTTCACCGCGAAGCACAAGCTGGAGTGCTGGCGGAGCCCCAGGGAGGTGCGGGAGGCCGGTGCCAGGTTGCTCGCCGCTGACGTGAATGCGGTGCGCGTCACCCACGCCGGGGCGGTCGGGACGTTGACGGTGGTCGGACATTCCTACGGCAGCACGACCACCGGCCTGGCCCTGCAACGTGACCATATGCAGGTGGACCAGGTGGCGCTGATCGGCAGCCCAGGAGTCGGGGGCGACGCCCAGACGGTCGCTGGCCTGCACCTGAAATCCTCGCAGGTGTTCGTGGGCGCGGCCAGCAGGGACATCGTCACCATTGCCCACAACCTGAGCGACGACATTCTGGGCACCGACACCCTGGGCGCCAACCCCGCAATGGATACCTTTGGTGCCACCGCGTTCAAAGCAGAGTCGGTCAACCGGGGCTTTGACCTTGCCCTGTCGGATCATTCCAGGTACTACGACGCCGCCGGCCAGAGCGAGTCGCTGTACGCCCTGGCCGACATCGCGACCGGGCACGGCGACCGGCTGGGCGCAGATGGCATGCTGGCCCAACCACGACACGAGGTGGGCATCGACAAGAGCAAACTGCCTATCTTCCTGCGCCTGCCCCTGAGGGAAATCCCTCTTGACCTGGTGGTGGCTCCTGAAGGAAGCCGGACCCCGACAGCCGGTCACGACCACGCCAACGACCCCAGGAGGCCCAGCCTGTGAGCTCACCACGCCAGCTGGCAACAGCACTGATCATCGCGACCCTGCTGATCACCGCCACNNTGAAAGCCAGCGGGCTGAAGTACACCTACGCCCAATTCGACGTGCCCCTCGCCCCCTACACCGACAACAACGCCCAGAACGGCGACCTGCTGATCCAGTTCCAGCCATGCACCGATCAACAGGCCCAGGCGATGACCGCCGCGATCTGGGCCAACGGATGGGAACAGGGCAGCATCAGCCACGGTGTCCACGTGCGCAAAGGCCCCCTCGACATCCAATGGGGCAACGGCTATGGCGGATGCCGCTTCAGGATGACCACCGTGAACATCAGCCAGCACATGCGGATCACAGACGACACCACCCACGTCCCCGAGCTAGCCGCCTTCAAAGCTATCGGCTGACCTCATGTCGAAACCGGCCAAGTCGAGCGGGCTCGACTCATGACACTGCAGGAGCTCCGCAATGAGCCAGACCGGACACGTTCGGCCTGGGAGGCCGTGGATCTGGATGGCCTCTATGGTTTCCGCAAGCGGAACGTCCACCGTCCCGATGACGGAACGACTACCGACCATCCCCGCTGCAGGCGGTCTCGGATGAACCTGGGCAGGCCCCAGTTCCCGTAAGACCCGCCCGCAGCGTTCACCGGGAACCTCGCGGGCGTTATACGGCACATGCTC
>PMJN01000331.1:4007-4155 GCA_003157445.1 Micrococcales bacterium | reverse complement strand
TCCGCTGTTGTCCAGCCTGGTGGTGATAGCGACCTACCTGCTGTTTGGCACGCTGGCTCAGGGGAAGGGGAATGATCTTTCTGCCCTGCCCAGCCAGGCATCAACGGCCTTGGCCGTCGGAACGACACTCGGCGTCACGGCTTTGAGC
>PMJN01000331.1:0-3900 GCA_003157445.1 Micrococcales bacterium | reverse complement strand
GCCCGGACCAGGCGGTGCTGGCGGACGGCCCGGACCGGCTGGCGCTGACGCGCGCACAGTCGACCCTGGCCTCCTCTGCGCGGGCCATCATCGTGGCAACCAGCGCCGGTGCTGCCGTGCTCTTCGCCATAGCCGTGCCCGCTGGCGCTTTCTTCAGCGCCCTGGACGCGGGAAGGCACAGTCCTGATGGCCGCGACGCCTTGGCGGCTCTGCCTAGCGCCCTCAGCGCCTTCGCACCGGGACTGATCGGCTTTGGCATGGCGGCCCTGCTCACTCGAGCGCTGTATGTCCAGGGTCGTCCGGCCGTCGCCGGGGGTCTTGTGGCGCTCGGCTGGTTCATCGCCGCGCTCGTGCCTCTACTGGTGCTCCACCCAGGCGCTGGCCCGCGAAACACGTTGCTTCTCTTGGGTCTGGCCAGCTCCTTCGGAATGTCGGTGGCTGCGATTGGGCTTTTCGTTGCGGTTCGTCGTGTGTGGGGGGCGGAGGCTTTCCGGGGCTTCGGGCGCACCGCAGTGGTTGCTCTTGGCGCCGGTCTCTTCTCGGCCATCGTGGGACGCACCCTGGCCGGCGCACTGCACCCGGGGGGCCTTGTTGGCGGAGCTGTGGTGGCAGTGCTGGCTGCGATCCTAGTTGTGGCGTTGTGCGCGTTCTGGATCTGGATCGGCGATCGTCAGGCTGCGCGGCTTGCGCTGGCCAAGCTCCCTTGGAGGCCTCGGTGAAGGTGATTATGCTGCTCGGGCGCAGCACCGGCGGTATCGGAACCCACGTCGCCCAGCTCAGTGTCGAACTTCGCAAGCGCGGCGTGGACGTGATCGTGGTCACCGACCCGCTGACCGCATCGCGTTTCAGCTTCGGGACGGTCCGGCTGTGGTGGCCGGGGTCTGGAGGGTGGGTCCGCGCCCTGCGCGACATCAGGCTGCTCCGACGGCTGGCCTTGACCAGCGACATCGTGCACGCTCACGGACACCAGAGTGCCCTGTTGGCAACCCTGTCAACCCTGGGCACGCGAGGTCGGAAGCATGGACCGAGAATAATCGTCACCGAACATAATGCGGTCCTGAAGGGGGCTGGCAGACGCAGGCTTAAGAGGTTCGCGCAGCGCTTGGTGGCAAAACGCGCGGATCTGATGACGGCGGTCAGTCGCGACCTTGTGGACGAGGCGCTGGGGTTCGGCGCCCGTCGCGCCGAGCTGGCCAGTGTGCCGTCCCCCCGAGTCCCTGGTCTGCTCGCTCAGCGACTCGCCGATGGGCCTACCCGGGCCCGGATCGCCACGAGCCTGCTCTCCTCGCTCGCCCTGGACCAGCAGGTCCTCGCCGAGCCCTTGGTCGTCACGATCTCCCGGATCGCACCACAGAAGAACCTTCCGGTGCTGGTCGAGGCGGCCTCGCGGGTGCGCAACCCCTGCATTTGGGTCGTCCTGGGCGACGGAGACCCTTGCGTGCTCGCCCAGTTGCAGCTGCAGGTGCGTGCATTGGGCGCGCCGGTCCACTTTGTCGGGGCGCGCAGTGATGCCGATCAGTGGTTGCGCGCAGCAGAGGTGTTCGTCCTGC
The DNA here is from genome assembly GCA_003157445.1 of Micrococcales bacterium. Lineage (GTDB taxonomy): Bacteria > Actinomycetota > Actinomycetes > Actinomycetales > Dermatophilaceae > UBA4719. The sequence continues at coordinate 2,350 of PMJN01000331.1, read as the reverse complement.
CAAGTGAATGGGAGGGCCAGCCACTGGTGGTGCAGGAGGCGATGGCGGCCGGAACCCCTGTGGTTGCCACAGATGTGGGCGGCCTGCACGACATGGTCCGGGGAACCGGGTTACTGGTCGCACCGGGGGATCCTGAGGAGATTGCCAAGGCGACAGACCGTTTGCTGGCGGAGCCCGCTCTGCGAGCTGATCTCGTTGCCCGCGGACGAGATGCTGCCAAGGGCCTGCCGGATGGGTCCGACACGGCTTCGCAGTGGCTGGCGTGGTACTCCGAAACCCTCCTGATGACGTAAAGTTAAAGCCCGTGGCGCAACTGACGAAACATATCTTCGTAACCGGAGGCGTGGCCTCATCGCTCGGCAAGGGCCTTACGGCTTCAAGCCTCGGACATCTTCTCCGCGCTCGCGGTCTACGTGTGACGATGCAGAAGCTGGATCCTTACCTCAATGTGGATCCTGGGACGATGAACCCGTTCCAGCATGGTGAGGTCTTCGTCACCGATGACGGTGCGGAGACAGATCTGGACATCGGTCACTACGAGCGATTCCTGGACGTCCCGTCGGTGGGCCGGGCCAATGTCACCACTGGCCAGATCTACAGCGACGTGATCGCCAAGGAGCGGCGTGGGGAATACCTCGGCGATACCGTCCAGGTGATCCCGCACATTACGAACGAGATCAAGTCACGGATGCGAGAGCAGGCCAATGTCCCGACCATAGATCGTCCGGATATCATCGTCACCGAGATCGGCGGAACCGTTGGCGACATCGAGTCTCTGCCCTTTCTGGAGGCTGCGCGCCAAGTCCGCCATGACGTTGGCCGCGACAACGTCTTCTTCCTGCATGTCTCGCTGGTGCCTTACCTGGCGCCGAGCGGTGAGCTGAAGACCAAGCCAACCCAGCACTCGGTTGCCGCGCTACGACAGGTCGGCATCCAGCCCGACGCCATAGTGTTGCGCGCTGACCGGGAGCTGCCCGATAGCGTCAAACGTAAGATCTCACTGATGTGCGACGTCGACACCGAAGCATGCGTGGCCTGCGTCGACGCACCTAGCATCTATGACATCCCGAAGGTACTGCACTCCGAAGGGCTGGACGCCTATGTCATCCGGCGCCTCGGTCTGCCGTTTCGAGATGTCGACTGGAGCGACTGGGACAAGCTGCTACGCAGGGTTCACAACCCCGAACACGCGGTCGAGATCGCTCTCGTGGGAAAGTACATCGACCTGCCGGACGCCTATCTGTCGGTCACCGAGGCCATGCGCGCTGGTGGCTTCCACCACGATGCCAAGGTTTCGATCCGCTGGGTCGCCAGCGACGAGTGCCAGACCGACGCGGGCGCGCAGAAGGCGCTCGGCGGAGTCGACGCGATCGTCGTCCCCGGCGGCTTCGGTATACGCGGCATTGAGGGCATGTTCGGGGCCTTGACTTGGGCCCGGCTGCGGGGTGTGCCGACGCTGGGCATCTGCCTGGGGTTGCAGTGCATGGTGATCGAGTACGCCCGCAGTGTTGTCGGCATCACCGACGCGTCCTCCACCGAGTTTGACCCTCAGACCCCACATCCGGTGATCGCCACGATGGAGGAGCAGAAGGCCTTCGTTGAGGGTGCCGGGGACCTTGGCGGCACCATGCGGCTGGGGACCTACCCGGCCAAGCTCGTCGACGGCTCGGTCATCGCCGACGCCTACGGTTCCTCTCTGGTCAATGAGCGCCACCGCCACCGCTACGAGGTCAACAACGACTACCGCGCCCAGCTCGAAAACGCTGGACTTCGCTTTTCTGGCACCTCGCCCAACGGTAGCCTCGTCGAGTTCGTCGAACTGCCGGCCGACGTGCATCCGTACTACGTCGGTACCCAGGCCCACCCCGAGTTCCTGTCCCGGCCAACCCGCGCGCATCCTTTGTTCGCAGGGCTGGTCGAGGCGGCGATCGACGCACAGAAGGCCTCACGCCTGGTCGAGGTCGAAAGGCCGAGGAGCAGCGAAACCGTCGCGGCACAATGAGTCTGGATGCCGAGGTCGTCCGTGCTGAGGACCTGGTCGACCGGCTCGATCGGCGTCCGGTCCTGAACACCGAAGTGGTGTTCAAGGGCGCGGTCTGGGATGTGCGCCGTGACACGGTCGATCTCGGTGAGGCTGGCACCGTCAGGCGCGAGTATGTCGAGCACCCGGGCGCGGTGTCGATCGTTGCTCTTCGCAAGGTCAACCACCGTGACCACGTGTTGCTGATCCAGCAGTATCGCCACCCGGTGGGTGCGTTCGAGTGGGAGCTGCCCGCCGGTCTGCTCGACGTCGCCGGGGAGCCGCCGTGGCTGGGCGCGGCCCGCGAGCTCAACGAGGAGGCCGACCTGA
>PMJN01000170.1 GCA_003157445.1 Micrococcales bacterium | reverse complement strand
GGCCAGGAACACCACGGCTTCGGCCTCATCCTGCGATGCCGGCTGCGCGGGCGCGCCATCAGCGCCAATGTGTTCTTCATGGTTCGCCCAGATCATCTTCAGCATTGCCAGGAGGGTCTCAGCAGAGGCCTGTTGCTGGTCGCCGATGGTCGCGACAGTCCAAGTTGTCAGGGTGCTCTGGAGTTGGCTGATGGCATTGCCAAGGCTCGGCCTCTGGTCGGAGGGAGTGATTGTTCGGCATGCGACGGACTCAACGGCGAGTACCGCATCCCGGTATGCACTTGAGGGGTCGGCTTCCCGCTTGAACGTTTCGGACCATGCTGTTTTGAGCAGTCCAGAAGCGTGACCAACTTGTGCCAGTGCATCCCTAGAGGCTTGTTCGGCGGTCTGGTCGACTCGCTGAACCAGGCGCATCCCATGTGAGAAATCGACGGCGAAGGCGGACGAGGACTCGGTAAGGATTGACTGAAGGGCAGCCACAAGTACTCGAAGCTTGTTCTGGGTGACGTAGTCGCCCGCCTCGTCCAATGCAGGTAGGTGCTGCAGGATCGAGTCCACGACGTCGAGCATGAGGTCGTCGTTCATAGTTGTGGCTTCGTAGACCCTCTTGAACTTCCAACCGTGGGGGTTTGCCTGGACATAGCCCTCCAAGTCATGGTCCCTGACCATCGACCAGACCCAGCCAAGCAGCGAGGGGCTCATGTACGAGGGAGCCCCTGCGTGAAACACCGAGACGTCGTCTGGCGACCGGACCCCACGTGGCACGGACAGCAAGAGGGAAGGCGTGTCTGGGCTCATTCGCGCTTCTCCTGCCTGCCTGTGGACTAGTGATCTCTATGTCTAGCAGAGGTTCAGGACCTCTGCCTGGCGTAGATAACGACGCGATGTCAGCACTTCTCCGCTTGGAGATCCCTCGGAAACTGACCGGCCGACCCAATAGCTGACACGGGCGACCCCGTCTGTCTGCGCCGCGGCCATCATCGAGGAAGCACTGGCACTGTGTGCCAAGCATGAGAGAAACCTCACTACCGCTGCTGCCATAAGACTGCGACCCTATGAGGCGACTCATGTGTGGCCTTATCGCTCTTTGAGGAGGTGACATCAACGTGTGGCCCGATAGGAGCAGCACGAGTCCGGATTTGCTCGCGAAACGCGAAAGTAGGTTGACGTTCACATGGCTTCATCAACACTCGGAGACCGCCTGGCCCAGTTGGGGGGTGCGGAACCGGGGATCCTTCCTGAGGTCCCGTCCGCTCGGAGCAAGTTCATCCAGATGGGCCTGGTACTTCTTTCGACGGCAGGACTTGCCGTGGTATCGATGGCCTTCGCCCTTACTGACGGGCTTAAAGTCCAATGGTGGTTCGCGATTCCGCTCGGCATCGGCTGGGGATTCATCATTTTAAATCTGGATCGTATGCTCATCCTCAATATGAGGTCCGGCAACAGCCTGTGGCGCACCGCGGGGATGCTGCTTCCACGTATTGGCATGGCTGCACTCTTGGGTATTGTCATCTCGACTCCTATTGTTCTTAGGGTGTTTCAGAACGAGATCGCGACGAACGAGACGGTAGTGAATGCCCAGGCAGCAAATAGGTTGGGGCAGACGCGCGCGGAGAGTCCCACGTCGACCGCGCTCACGCAGGTCGAGGCGAAGATCGGCACGGACGAAGGAATTCTCGCCGGAACCGTTCCTGGACTTACCGCCGCTAACGTAGCCGCTGCCAACGGCCAGTTGGCAGCGGCCCAAAGCAACTTAGCGGACAAGCGGCATGTCGCTACGGACGCCTACGACAAGATGACCTGCGAGCTCGACGGGTCCAACTGCCAAGGGGCCAGCGGCAAATCGGGCGATGGCCCGCGCTACCAGTCGCTTAATCGCTTGTACCAAATCGCGGCGGCCGACCTAGCAGACGCCCAGATAGCCGTCCAGACAGCACAAGCCGCCGTCGACAAGGCCAATCAGGAAGTCGCAGCGAGCAACACGGCAACAGTGGCAGCAGCACAAACCCAGGCTAAGAAGGAACTTCCGGCGCTGTACGCGAATCGCACAGTTCTGCAGAAGCAGATCAATGGCGTGATGACCCAGGACAGCGTAGTCCAAGCGAGCAACACAGGACTCTTAGCCCAAATTGAAGCCTTGGACAGAATAGGAAGCACAAGCCCAGCTGCCAATGAAGCTCACTGGGCAGTCGCCGGCCTGTTCTTCATGATCGAACTGCTACCGGTGCTTGTGAAGTCGCTTACGAGTCTGGGGCCACCTTCGCTGTACGACCGGATCAGCGACTTGGCGGACGAGTCGACCTACGACGATGCAGTGCAGCGCCGGAAGAACCATCGGCGGCGCATCGAGAACGATTCGCAGAAGCATCGCGAGGTCGAAGACGACATGCACACAGCAGAGAAGGCACCCAGGATCAAGGCGAACATTCTGGTAGACAAAGAGATGGAGAAGATTCTCGATGTAGTGCTCCAACAATGGAGTACTCAGGTCATGAAGACGCTGCATAACGGTGAACCCAGTAGTGCAGGGATCTCTGGCGTTGGCGAAGATCAGGCAAACCACTCCCTCAGTGGCGGAATGCAGGGGTGGGTGGGCGCTTCGAAAGGCGCGGGGACTCAACCTAAAGGCAATAGCTCAGCAAGGGTCGAGCCGGTCAACGCCATGGCCCCTGCTGCCCCATCCGAAGTCGCGGTTGAAGCCGACGGGTCAATGGCCCCTGGCCTGGGGGTCGACGGTGAGGCCGACCAGCCGGACCCTGCGGTTCCGGTAGCTGCCGGCCGGATTCGCGTGCAACTTGGACTTCCATTTGTCAGGGAACTGTGAGTATGGCGGGCGCCTGGATGTTGCGCGGGTTGCTCTACACAGCGGCAAGGTCCGAACGCACAGCGCCCAGCCGCTCATAGGACGCCAGGACCTCGCTTTGGTCATCGGCGAGGTGACGTACCAGGACGTGGCTGAACCCGAGGTTGCCGAGGTCTGCGAAGGCCTGGCTGACCTGGGCGACTCCTCCTATGACCAGCGATTCGGGAGGCAGGCCGCGGTAGCCGGCGGTGACGATCGGGTCAGCTACCCGCCTGGCGTCGGCCAAGTCTGTGCCGACGTGGACATCGCGCCTGATGGCGGTCACACCTACCGGCCTACCGTGCGCAACGCAGTTCGCGCGGTAGGCCTCGATCTGCTGAGCAGCCTGCGCCGGGGTCAGACCCGGCGCGGCGATCCAGCCGTCACCCAGCCGGGCTGCACGGTCGATGGCTGGCGGTGCGGAGGCGCCGATCCACACGTCGACTGGCTCGGGCGGTAGCGGGCCGCTGCGGGCAGCCTTAAGTGCAAGGGGTTCGTTTGTGGTGACTTCCTGGCCAGCCAGCAGACGCCGCAGTACATCCAAGGTCGATTCGAACCGTGCGACTCGTCCACGCAGCGGGACCCCCATGGCGCCGAACTGGTCGTCGCCACCACCCAGGGCACATTGCAGGATGAACCGTCCCGGGGTGAGCGAGGCGAGGGTACCGACCTGTTCGGCCAGAGTCACTGGGTGCCACAAGGCCAGCAGGAAGAGCGCACCCACCGGTTCGTGCCCCCACTCGGCCAGCAGTCGACCCAGCATGGGCGCGTTCTGGTAGTAGGTGCCCCCCGTGCCGTGATGTTCACCAAGGAAAAGGGACTCTAGGCCGGCGTCCCGCGCGGCCCTGACCCGCTCAACCATCCAGCGGCTGCCCTCACGCGTATCTGCCGTGCCGTAACCACTGCGTTCGGACACTCCTATGTGCATTGGCCCATTATCTCCAATCGCATGCAGAGAGTTTGTGACGGGCACACTGCCGCGGGGTAACGTCTGAGCGATGAGCATGGCGCCGGCCGGGTGAACGGCACCGCAGGCCTTGCTGTCCATTCAGCCGCGTGACCTCTGTAGGGCGACGCTCTGGATGACCACGTGGATGCCCAAAGGCGTCACGGTTGGTGACGATGGCCGACCCGGTCTCGATCCGTGGCAGGAGGAGTCCATCGCCTCATCTGCGTAATGACCCCGGTTTCGGGGCGTTCGGGCGCTTTTGAGCCCCGTAGTCCGGTGGCTTGCGTTTCGCTGATCCGAGGGCCCAGGATTCAACACCACCCGCCCTTTACCCGCTGCAAGACCAGCAGACAGGATGGGCCGATGCGAGAAGGGGTCAGCCTTGATCTTGGTACTCCACCAGGGGCACGGCGATCTTGGGGCCCGAAGCTCAGACGTCCAGACTGCCCTGAGCGGCTGCGACGCTGGGGCTTCGCCCGGACCGTATCGCGCCTACACGATCGACGTCGTGGGACAGGCGCTGGCCAGCGCCTGTGGCCGGAGCCATCGCACAATCGGCGCCGACCTCGGCATACCTGCGGACACGGTGCGCGACTGGATCCGGCGGGTAAGGGCGCGCGCCCAGTGGCTGCGCCTCGAAGGCACCATCGCGGCCCAGACGTTGGACCCGATGCTGCCGGTGATCGTCCCGGCCGGCTCCGCGCTGGGTGATGCCATGTCCGCTCTCGCAACGGCCGCGGCCTCTGTCCGCGATCATCGGCCCGAGCGCCGCCCTGGCCGATGATCGCGATGACCGCCGGCGGGCAGCTTCTCGTGCCGCTGCGCAGCGGCTGAGCGCACACAACGGCGGCGCAGCCATGGCAGCAAGACCACGACAGCATGACGATCGCTGCGACACCATGGTGACCCCCAGCCCGCCCGAACGCGCCCCGTCCGCTCTTCACGCGTCACCGAAAGTGACGCCTTCACCATCTGAGGCGGCCGTCAAGAACGACCCTGCGACGGTCTTCGAGTTCGACCTCGCCAGTTACGTCCTGACCATGTTCGGCCGTTGCCGTTGCGCCGGAACCCTCCGGGGCGACTCCTCGCTGGCGAAGCGTTATCTCAACCTGTTCTTCCGCATCTAGTCAGGAGCCTCATGACGCACCTTGACCTGGCCGCGATTGAGGCCGAACGGGATCGCATCCGCACCAAGTACTTGCGCGCAGCCACCGAACCTCACGGGACTCAGTGCCCGGTATCGACCACGTGGCTTTGTTCTGCGCAGATGTCGAGCGCACCATCTGCTTCTACCAGGGGTCCTCGAGCTCCCCTGACCGAGGTCTTCGAGAGCGGTGTCTATAAGGGGGTCCAACCACTTCTTCTTCGAGGTGGGCAGCGGCAACCTATTAGCACGTCTTCGACGTGTCAGGACTCGCACTTGGAGCTTACGCCGAGGCGCTTGGCGGGCTGCACCACCTGGTCATCCCCGTGGAGCCCGAAAGATGGCGCGGCTCCAGGGGACCTCGATCAGGCCGGAATGGACTACCAGAGATAGAGCGGAACCTGGCTGTAAGTGCGTGACCCTGATGGTGCCCGCCTCGTGCTCATCGCTGATCCGCTCGGGCAGATGTACGGAACCATGGTGCTCTGAGTCTCGGCTGCGTGTCGGATACTGCTTGCGGTCAGGCTGGTCTATCCAGGCTGCGCCGCTTTGACAGAGCTTGCCCTTGCGGGTCAGATCATCCGCCGATGTAGGACATCTCGATCTTCTTGCCTCCCGTGGAAGAGGGCTGTTGGGTCATTGCCGTGCGCAGTTCCGAGTAGTGATCGGTGCGCTCTTGCCAAATACCGACCATTTCGGTTGAGAGCTGCTGGTCCGAGCATCCGCCGCGCATCAATGCGCGCAGGTTATGGCCTTGTGTGGCAAAAAGGCACGTGTACAGCTGGCCTTCAGTGGAGATCCTCACGCGCGTGCAGGAATGACAGAACGACTGGGTGACACTTGAGATCACCCCGATCTCGCCGCTGCCATCGCGGTAACGCCACCTCACGGTCGTCTCGCCGGGGTAGTTGGGTGCCACCTCTTCTAGGGGCAGTTCGGCGTTGATGCGGCTGATGACCTCTGCCGATGGCACGACCTCTGCCATCTTCCAGCCGTTTGTGGTGCCGACATCCATGAACTCGATGAAGCGCAAGATGTATGGCGAGCCCTTGAAGTGGCGAGCCATCGCTACAATCTCCTGGTCGTTGCGGCCACGCTTGACTACCATGTTGATCTTGATCGGGCCCAGGCCGACGTCGTGGGCCGCCTCGATGCCCTGCAAGACCTTTGCAACCGGAAAATCGACCTCGTTCATAGCTTTGAAGGTTGCCTCGTCCAGCGAGTCCAAAGACACGGTCACTCGCTTCAGACCTGCCTCCCTCAGAGGTTGCGCCTTGGCGATCAGCGCCGCCGCGTTGGTGGTCAGCGCAATGTCGATATCACCACCATCTGGAGTCTTCAGCGCTGCGAGCATGCGTACGAGCTCCTCAAGCCCCTTTCGCAGCAGTGGTTCTCCGCCGGTCAGACGGATCTTCTCGACTCCGTGTGCGACCGCAATCCTGGCGATCCGTGCTATCTCTTCGAAGGTCAGGAGCTCTGCTCGCGGAAGGAACGTGAAGTCCTTGCCGAAGATCTCTTTCGGCATGCAGTAGACGCAGCGGAAGTTGCACCGATCGGTAACAGAGATACGCAGGTCCCGCAGTTGGCGGTTGCGGGTATCGGCCCCTGGCTGGGAACGAACATCTGGCGTCGGTGTGGCGCGGATGTACAACGGCGTGCTCACCACCAACCCATCGTTCGTGTCTGCATCGTCACGGCCAACGCTATCTGGTTCTTGCGGAAGCCTGGCTACCTCCGAACCGATCTCGGGTCGGTTCCATCAGTTGGCACTGGGTCATGTCGCCCCCGGTTGCTTTGGTGGCGACCCAGTTCGTCACCGGCGCGCAACACTGCTTACTGCTTCCCATGGATGGGGGCGTTCGTCGATGTAAGGGGTCGACCCGTGCCTCCACACGTTCGGGCGATGATCTCGGCGGCGATCGAGACCGCTGTCTCTTCGGGGGTGCGTGCACCCAGATCGAGTCCGATGGGGGCGGACAGCCTGGCCAGTTCCTGCTCGCTCATCCCCATCTCACGCAGCCGCTGCAACCGGTCCCGGTGGGTTCGGCGGCTGCCCATGGCCCCGACATAGCCCGCCTTGGTGCGTAACGCAAGGGTGAGCAGCGGCACCTCGAACTTCGGATCGTGAGTGAGAACGCAAAGCACGGTGCGTTCGTCGACCTCAACTTGTTCCAGGTACTTGTGCGGCCACGCGACGACGACCTCGTCGACGTCGGGGAAGCGTTTGCGGGTCGCGAAGACCGCCCGGGCGTCGCACACCGTGACGTGGTAGCCGAGGAACTTGCCGATGTGCGCCATCGCCGCTGCGAAGTCCGTGGCACCGAAGACGATCATCTTGGGCGCTGGGGCGTAGGACTCGACGAAAACTGATAGGTCCTCCAGCTGTTGCTGGCCTTCGCTGCCCACATGAAGCAGGCCGGTCCTGCCGGTGGCCAGCATTTCTCTGGCATCTTCGATGATCACCTGGTCGAGGTGGTCGCGGCCCAGCGAACCGTAGGTCAGGTTGGGAGTGATCACCAGGCGCCCGCCCAGGTCGCCAGCGGTGGCCACGACCGTGGCCACTGCAACGGGTTGATTGGACGTGAGGCCATCGGCGAGCACCTGCAGGTACTCGAAGGACGCCGCGTCTAGCGCCTGAACGTACAGCTGGATCGTCCCACCGCAGGTCAGGCCGATCGCAAAGGCGTCGTCGTCGCTCACCCCGTAGGTGACCATCTGCGGCCAGCCGCCCTTCAGCACCTGCTGTGCGACGTCGTAGACGGCGCCTTCGACACAGCCGCCGGAGACACTCCCGACCACCTCGCCGTATTCAGTCACGGCCATGGCCGCCCCGATCGGCCTCGGGGATGAGTTCCATGTGGCGACCACGGTCGCCACAGCGAAGTGGGTGCCCTGGCTGGACCAGGACAACACCTCTTTGAGAATGTCACGCATGACGGGTCCTGGCCTTCCTGGCTTCATGGTGTCCCTGGAACTGCCATACGAATCTTCTGCGCCATCATCACCAGCCAAGCCACCTGTGCCGGGATTCCACGGTTTCCAGAATCTCATAAATGGGATCGATTGACTGGAATGACTTCCATCTGCGTTCGCCGGCCGCCGTATCGGTATCGAACCGCCAGTGCCTAGCTTCCCCGCGGCCCAGCACGGCATATGGCCAAATGGGAATGTTCCTTGCCTTTGTTCTGGAGAAGTCTGCTCGCGGCTGCTCTGAGGTCCGGGCGAACCTGCCTTATCCTTGCTCTGTGATGGTTGACGACCCCGTGACAGTGCGGTTCTTCGCGGGTGCCCGCGCTGCGGCCGGGTGCGATCAGGTGACGGTGGCCCCCGCAGGGTTGCAGGAGGTCATCCAGGGCCTGCATGCCGCCTTCCCCGCTCTGAGGACCGTGACTCCCGTATGTAGTTTTCTTGTTGACGGCGTCTCCGCTAAACCACACGAGGACGGGCCGTTCATCTGCGCGGGCTCACGCGTGGAGGTGTTGCCCCCCTTTGCCGGTGGCTGAACCGCGGTTGCCTCTGTGGGTCTGTCTCTTAGCGGTCGCTCACTTCGTGTCGCATGACCCGCAGCCACCCAGCCCAGGCCATCCGCGTTGGTGGCAAGGTGCTTGTTGACATCCTGGAGGCCATGAATGACCAGGATTCCAACCGCTCACCCGCAGGCAACGCGTGCAGGCTCGCGCTTCACAGACAGGGCCAAGACTCCCAAGCCGCCTCGCGCTGCCGCGCCATGGGCTGGCGCGGTTCACCGCTGGTACTTCCAAACAGTGCCGGGTTTGGTTATCGCCCAACAGGATTGAACCCGCAGCCTTCCACCGACGGGCGGAAGGGTTTCCTGGCGGCCCTGGATGACCGGGTTTGCACCCTAGTCACTCATGGCGGCTGCGCCGCCATCCCGAAGGATGAGAATAACAACTGATGCAGCGGTGCGCTGGCATCGATGTGGGGCAGGGCGAGTCTGTGGTCTGCGTCCGGGTCCCAGACGCGGTCACCGGCGCCCCGGCGCAGCTAATCGCCACCTACGCCACGACCACCCCTGACCTGCTCGAGATGGTCGACTGGCTTCGTGGTCTGGGTGTAAGCGACGTGGCTATGGAGTCCACAGGGGTGTGCTGGAAGCCCATCTACTACCTGCTGGAGGACGACTTCACGGTGCTGCTGGTCAACGCCGCCCACATCAAGCACGTGCCCGGTCGCAAGACGGACACGATCGATGCTGCCTGGATTGCTCAGCTACTCGCCCACGGGCTGCTGACCGCGAGCTTCATGCCACCCCCACCGGTAGGCGAGCTCCGTGACCTGACCCGGTACCGCAAAGCACTGATCAACGAGAACACCGCGCAGGTTAACCGGATCCACAAGGTGCTCCAAGACAGCGGGATCAAACTGACGACCTACGCCAGCGATGTGATGGGTGTGTCCGCTCGGGCCATGATGCGGGCACTGATCGCCGGCCAGAGCGACAGCCCAGCCTTGGCCGAGTTGGCCAAGGCACGGATGCGGACCAAGATCCCGGACCTACGCAAGGCCATGACCAGCCGATTCCGCGAACACCACGGGTTCCTACTGAAGCAGATGCTGGACCACGTCGAAGCCCAAGAGTCCGAGATCGCGGCCTTGGATGGACGGATCGAGGCCGCGTTGACCCCTTTCACCGGCCAGATTGAGCTGCTGGCCACCATCCTCGGAGTCGACCACCGCTCCGCGCAGGTCATCCTCGCCGAGATCGGCCCCGACATGTCCGTCTTCCCCACCGCAGCCCACATCGCGTCGTGGGCCGGGATGTGCCCAGGGCAACGCGACTCGGCAGGCAAACACGGCTCGGGCAAGACCCGCAAGGGATCCAAGTGGCTGCGCGCAGCCCTGGTCCAGTCCGCCCCC